>JBDTQQ010000484.1:0-2787 GCA_039932075.1 Pseudarthrobacter sp.
CACGGGCCACGGACTCAAGGACCCCCAGTGGGCCCTGCGTACCGAGGACGGCAGCGAAGTGCAGCCCGTCAAGGTCCCCAACGACGTTGTCACCGTTGCAGCTGAACTGGGACTGGAAGAAAAGTAGCCTTGAAAACCACCGCCCCCACCACCGTTGTCCTGCCCCTCATCGAGGCGGGACAGCGGGTCACCGTCAGGGTTCCCGCCACCAGCGCCAACCTCGGTCCGGGATATGACAGCCTGGGCCTTGCCCTGGCACTGCATGACACCCTGACGGTGGAAAGCCTCGAAACCAACGAGCTCCTGTTTGAGCTCAGCGGCGAGGGGGCGGAAAGCCTGCCGCGCGATGCCAGCCATCTCGTGGTCCGGGCCATGGAAGCCGCTTTCTCACGTCTGGGCTACCGGCAGGGCGGGCTCCGGATTACGGCGACAAACGTCAATCCTCATGGGCGTGGCCTGGGCTCGTCGGCCTCGGCAGTGGTGGCCGCAGTATCCGCCGCCAACGCCATGGTGCCGACGGCGGTGCAGCGCGGGCGGGACTGGATCCTGCAGCTCACCAGCGAGATGGAAGGCCACCCGGACAACGTCGCGCCAGCCATTTTTGGCGGCCTGGCGCTGTCATGGCAGGACAGTGACCAGTACAGGAGCACGTGCGCCACAGTGGTGGGGTCGGTCATCCCTATCGTGGCAGTTCCGGACTTTGAACTGTCCACCGAAGCGGCCCGGGCACTGCTGCCGGCATCCGTAGGCCACCACGCCGCGGCGATGAACTCCGGCCGGGCTGCACTTCTCATCCATGCGCTGACACACAAGCCGGAATTCCTGCTCGCCGGCACTGAGGACTACCTCCACCAGAGCTACCGGGCAGAGGCCATGCGCCCCAGCGCCGCTCTCATCAGGGCATTGCGCAGTGCAGGCCACGCAGCAGTTGTTTCCGGTGCGGGGCCCACCGTGCTTGTCCTCGCCAACGGCGAAGCTGAAGCCGCGGAAATACTCGCCCTGATCGAATCCTTTACTGCGGCCAACACGCCGGGCATCGGCTGGCGTGTGCTGAAGCTGGCAGTGGACGTCGAAGGTGCTAAGGTTGACTTACACCGGCGGTAATTCCGCCTATCTGACCTGCAACTGCTTCAAGTCGCATCTGGTCTCCTACTGCGCAATATTTTCCGGTGTCACCTGCTTGGTCTGTCGCAGGAATCTGCAGCCTCCACATGTCTGCCCCTGGACCGTCAGCCCGGCGCCCCGCCATTAATCGGTGCGTGAGGTGAATCAGTATCCGGCCCTGCTGGCCGAAATCCATCCGGCAAGGCCGAAAATCCCGGCTGCAGATCTGAACTGCAGCCCAGATCAAATCATCGCGTCCAGCTCCCAGTCTGGACGCCGTCGAGGGGGAAGGATCCTTCGTGACCGAAACCACTGAGCTGTCTTCAGCTGTGGACACACCATCTTCTGCTGCCGGACCGGCCGCACCCGCCAAGAGCAGCGGCCTAGCCGGCCTGAAGCTCGCTCAGCTGCAGGCACTTGCCAGCCAGCTGGGGATCTCCGGCGGATCCCGCATGCGCAAGGGAGACTTGGTTACGGCCATTTCCGCCCACCGCGCAGGCACTTCGGCCACCAAGGCTCCGGCCAAGGTTGCTGACAAAGCCACTGCCAACCACGTTGCCGATGCCGCCCCGGTGGCAGCCGCTCCCGTGGCTGCTGCCAGCGAAACCGAAGCACCAGCCGCCGACGGGACGCGCGCCCGTGGCCGTGGCCGCAGCCGCCGCGCCGTCAGCGACGGTGTCGTTGCAGCTCCCGCCGTTGCTGCCGCTGAAGCCCCGGTTGCCGTCCCCGCCGAAGCTCCGGTGGCTGCGCCCGCTGAGTCCGGCGAAGCAGCTGAGGGTGCCGGTGAACGCCGCCAGCCGCGTACCCGCAACCGCCGTCGCGGCGAAGCAACCGCACAGGCAACGGCACCGCAGGCCGGCGAGGCCACCGAAGCACCGGCCGAGCAGCCGGCCGATGATCACCGCCAGGCGGACCGCGCCGAAACGCAGCGCACCGAAACGCAGGGTGCTGAATCCGGCGACGGCCAGCGCACTGACCGTCGTGAAAGCGGCCGCACCCGCGGTGGCCGTGACAGCAGCGCCCGGGACGCCAACGCCCGGGACGCCAACGCCCGCGACACCAACGCCCGTGACACCAACGCCCGCGACAACGCCGATGGCGGCCGCGACAACGCAGGCAGCCGTGAGGCTGGCCAGCGTGAAGGCGCCCGCCGCGATGACAGCCGCGACAGTTCCCGCGACAGCTCACGCGACAACGATGATTCTGACGGCGGCAGCCGCCGGAACCGCCGTAACCGGCGCGACCGCAACGACCGCTCCGGCGGCCAGGACAACCGTGACAACGCCCGCAACGATCGTTTCCGCGACCGCAACGACCGCCGTCGGGGACGCGCCCAGGGCCCGGACGTAGACGACGTCGAGGTCACCGAGGACGATGTCCTGCTGCCCGTAGCCGGCATCCTGGACGTCCTGGAGAACTACGCGTTCATCCGCACCTCCGGCTACCTGCCGGGACCGAACGACGTCTACGTTTCCCTCGCCCAGGTCAAGAAGTACAACCTGCGCAAGGGTGACGCCGTGGTGGGCGCCATCCGTGCACCGCGTGACGGCGAGGACCGCAGCCAGCAGTCCGCCCGCCAGAAGTTCAACGCCCTTGTCCGCGTCACCTCCGTCAACGGAAAGACGCCCGAAGAGCTCAAGGACCGCGTCGAATTCGCCAAGCTGGTTCCGCTGTACCCGTCCG
>JBDTQQ010000485.1:0-2772 GCA_039932075.1 Pseudarthrobacter sp.
CGATCAAGCGGACTTGCTATGACCCGGTGGTACCGTTCCAGCCTGACACGTAGGGCACGGCCCCGGCTTTTCCCTGTTGCCCCTCATCGCGCGGAACCCGTGTGGCTTTGCCGTCACCGCTGAACCTATTCACTCCGTGGTGCTGACCCGCACTGCCTCTGACCCGGGCGTCGGACTCGCGGCGCCTCAATCCTGACCGTGCTGAACGCGGCCGCCAGGGTCCCGGCGGCGCTGACCGTTCTTGCCATCCCCGCGTGCGCCCGGACGTTGAACGGCTCCCGTCCCGGGTCCGGGCCGTCCGCTAACCCGGAGCGGGGCAGTTCATCTGGGCTGGGGTTTCATGCTGCTGGGCCACGGCCTCGGCGTTCATGACCAAGCCACCAGGCTCCCTCACCCCTGGGCATCAGGCCGGGAAACTGTCGCGAGGTCGTGGTGACGTGCCGTGTGCCAGCGGTGGGGCGCCCTTGGGCGGACGGTCCATTGTGAACTGGGTGGCATGATCCCCCGGACGCCGGGTTGGCCACTCGGGCTTGGGCAGCCGCACCGCCGGTTGGCTGCTGAGAAGACAGTCAACACAGGATGTGGCTGCTGAGCCGATCAACCTAGGGCGGGCGTTGCCTTCGCTCGATTTCCTCGGGCCGGGCCGGATGGCCCTTGAAAATTGCGGTGGATGTTGCTGTGGATAACTTTGTGGATGAATTCCTTCCGGCAACCGCTGCTTTGGTGTCGTCGCACGCTGTAGATGGACTGACCAGCGCTACCCGCTTTCCACGGCCATCCGGTGTTTCACGTGAAACATACGCTGACTGAGGTGAGACGCGGTCCTTCACACCTCAGCGTTGCTTCCCACGACGCGTCATTAATCCGCTGAAACTCGCGCTTTTCCGCCATCGTACGTGGTGTCGCCATCGCTACGCTTCGGCGCGCAAGCATTGGGTCCCACAAAAACGCAATTTCGGACCTACCGTTCCTCCGATTGGGCGCAGTGATTGAAGGCGGCAGGTTGGGTGTCGGTGCTGGCTGTGATTAAGGACTCAGAGGGTGTGGATAACAATGTGAATAACTTCTGTGGAGAACCCCTTTAAGGGCCACACGGGCAGTTGGCTGGAACGGTGTCACGCAGGGTGAAAGGGTCAGAGCTGAAGCATCCTAGGTTCAGCAAGCGGCGCTCCCCTGGACGTCCGGGCAGCAGTCAGTATTACAGTGGGCTCCTCACTTGGAAGGGCCTGCTGCACCCAGTCCCGCATGCCTCATGGTGGCGGCCATGACCAGCTCGCCAGCCGGGCGCATGCATTCGGTCCGGACATTTGAGGAACTAACACTGACGGGTGCGCCAAGGGCCGCGGTGTCGACTGCTGTCCCGATCGCCGCAAGGAGGTCCCGGCTGGGGAATTTCGAACGCGATCGCTACCGGTCCCTGATCCTGCCGTGCAGGACCAGCGGGGGCATCCCGCCGCCGTTTGAATCTGCGGGACGGGTTCGGTTTGCGGCGGAAGCCACGGAGGATTGAGCCGTTGCGGTATCTTCTGACGCGCGCTCCCGCCATCTCTCCGCTCACCCCGGCCGAACGTTTCACGTGAAACAGAGCGGCCGGGCTAAGCGATTGGGGCGCGCAAGCGCGGCCGTGACGTCACCCGGGCGGAACGAAGCGGCCCTTATCTGATAGACGTATATCATATTAGTCCCGTCGGTATGTTGGTCGCCGACCCGGTTGGACGGCGGGCCCGTCAGCCGGGACCGGACGGCTCGGGAAAATTTGGCGGCAGTGCTTAACGTGACACTGCACGGGGCGTGATCCAGAACGGATGATACTTCTCCTCGCATCCCTGCCGGCCCCCTGTCGCACAGTTGACAGCGATGCTTTATCGTCCGGAAGCAGAACATCCAGGCCGCGTATCGACTGCCCTGGGGTACCGTCTACAGGGCACACGAATCCTCGAGGCCTCTGTTGTGTTTCACGTGAAACACTCCGCACCGTTGCGGCACTATGCTCGGGAATATCCCCAGGGCGGACATTCCGGTCCGGCGCTCCGCTCCCTCAATGGGGTAGCGGCGCGTTTCACGTGAAACAGCGGCTGCCCGCGTCTTCCCCCTGCGCGGCGGGCCAGGTTCCTCCCCTTCCCCAGATAAGGGCGACTGAACCCAGGGAGCCAGCTCCACTCCCCCAAAGGCAAGCGGATAAACAACCGGAAACGGTATTCTTGATGGAGTACCGCCCGCTGAGCGCAGGTTGGGCGCACCCCCGGTCGGACGCTGTACAGGGCCCGAGCCCCGCGGTCACCAGCCCAGCCTGCCCAGTCCGTCATCTGTCCCCGACGTTTGTACCTGACCGGCAGACGCAGGAGATCACACCAAGAACACCGCACAAAAATCGAAGGCCCCCACTTCCAGGAAGTGAGGGCCACCGATACTCGGTCCGCGCCGGCCTCAGGCCTGAACAGACCTGAACAGACTCATGATAAGACGTCCGCGAATTCCTTCTCGAAGAACTGCTTGGGCCTGGCGCCGATGACGGTGCCCTTCACCTCGCCGCCCTGGAACAGGTAAACGGCCGGAATGGAAGTAATGCCGTACTGGGCGGCGATCGCCGGGTTGTCGTCCACGTTGACCTTGACGACGTCCACCTTCTCGCCGTATTCCACCGAGATTTCATCGAGGATGGGACCGACCTGGCGGCACGGGCCGCACCATTCGGCCCAGAAGTCCACAATGACAGGCTTGTCGGCAGCCAGCACATCGGTGCTGAAGCTTGCGTTTGTTACGTCTTTTGCG
>JBDTQQ010000486.1:0-2767 GCA_039932075.1 Pseudarthrobacter sp.
AGCCCGGTCATGACGCCTGAACCAGCCGCCTGCTTCCAACCGCCTGCTTCCAACCGCCTGCGGCGGCTAATGTAGGACCATGATTAATGTCCTCGTCGCCGACGACGAGCTACCCGCCGTGGAGGAACTGGCCTATCTGCTGGGCAGGGATGACCGCATCGGCACCATTCACCGTGCCTCCTCCGGTTCCGAGGCGCTGCGGGCCCTCACCACCGAATCCGTGGACGCCGTTTTCCTGGACATCCACATGCCTGCCGTGTCCGGTCTTGATGTTGCCCGCGCCATCTCCCGCAGCACCAAGAAGCCGGCAGTGGTGTTTGTCACCGCGGACGAGGACTGCGCCCTGGAAGCCTTCGAACTCGCCGCCGTGGACTATTTGCTCAAGCCCATCCGGGCCGACCGCCTGGCACGCTCGGTAGGCAGGATCAGCGAGCTGCTGCGCGACGGCGGGGCCATTCCTGAGATGATCACCGTTGACCAGGGCGGCACCACCAGGATGATACGGCGCGACGACGTCACGTACGTCCAGGCGCAAGGAGACTACGCCCGGCTGCACACCGCGGACGCGAGTTACCTGATCCGGGTGCCGCTGGCCGATCTGGAACAGCAATGGGCGGACGCCGGCTTCATCAGGACACACCGGTCCTACCTGGTGGCCCTAAAACACGTCTCGTCCATGAAGCTGGCTGCCGACAGGCCCAGCGTCTCGGTGGCCGGCGCCAGCCTTCCCATCAGCCGCCGCCACCTTCCGACGGTCAGGGAAAAGCTGGAAGCCACCCGCATCCGGCCGCAGGCATGACACGCGTCCGAGTTACCGCACCGCGCTCGGTACCCCGCCCGGCCGGTGAAACACGCGAAGCAGCCGAGGAATCAGAGGTGGGACAGGTTTTCGTCCGGTCCCTGATCCGTTCCCAGCTTCGGCTTGCCCTTGTGGTCGCCGTCGGCTTCATGCTGATCCTGGGCGCGTTCCCGGTGTTGCTGGCAGCGGTGCCCGGCCTAGCCGAGACCCGCATTTGGGGCATCCCCTTCGACTGGCTGCTGCTGGGTGCGGGGATCTACCCGATCATTGGAATCAGTGCGTGGCTCTTCATCCGCACCGCCGCCCGGAATGAAGCCAGGTACCGCGACCTGGCCGGGGACAAGTGATCTCCGGATGAATCCCGCGGTTGGCGTGGTGGCCCTTGTTGTGGTCTCGGTGGCCACGGCCGTGATCGGCTTCTACGGGCTGCGGATTTCCCGCACTACCGGCGATTTCTATGTCGCCTCCCGGACGGTCCGGCCATGGTGGAACGCTTCGGCCATCGGGGGCGAGTACCTGTCCGCGGCCAGCTTCCTGGGGGTGGCAGGACTGATCCTGCTCTCGGGAACAGATGCGCTCTGGTTCCCGGTCGGCTACACGGCCGGGTACCTGATGTTGCTGCTTTTTGTGGCCGCCCCGCTGCGCCGGTCCGGGGCATACACCATTCCTGACTTCACGGAGGCCAGGCTGGATTCCCGGGCCGTGCGGCGGGTGACCAGCCTGGTGGTGGTTGTTGTGGGCTGGCTGTACATCGTGCCGCAGCTGCACGGCGCCGCCCTCACCATCCGGATCACCACCGGATTGCCGCCCTGGGTGGGCTCAGCGGCCGTGGTCATCGTGGTGTGCCTGACGGTGGTGGCAGGCGGCATGCGCTCCATCACTTTTGTGCAGGCATTCCAGTACTGGCTTAAGCTCACTGCCCTAGCAGTTCCGGTCCTGTTCATTGTCTTCACTCTGGCTGGCAACGGGACCGCTGCCGTAGCCCCCGCAGCCGTGAACCCCACCGCAATGCCTCCCGCCGGCGCCTACCAGAACGTCTCGCTGCTGGTGGCTCTGCTGTTCGGCACCTTGGGGCTCCCCCACGTCCTGGTGCGGTTCTATACCAACCCTGATGGCAGCTCCGCGCGACGCACCACCCTGATCGTGCTCGGCCTGCTTTCGGTGTTCTACCTCTTTCCGACCGCGTACGGGCTGGCGGCCAGGATGTTCGCACCGGAGCTCGCCCGGTCAGGACAGGCGGACGCGGTGGTTCTGCTCCTGCCGGGACAGCTGATCGGCGGTACTGCCGGCGACCTGCTCTCGGCGTTGGTGGTTGCCGGCGCGTTTGCCGCCTTCCTTTCCACCACGTCGGGGCTGGTGGTTTCGCTGGCCGGCGTCATCAGCCAGGACGTGCTTGGCGGCGGCATCCGCGGTTTTCGGCTCGCGGCTGTTGTTTCCGCCATCGTCCCGCTGGGCTTCGCCTTAACCACCGATTCCACGGCCCTCGCCGGCAGCGTGGGGCTCGTGTTCGCGTTCACCGCATCCACGGTCTGCCCGGTCCTCCTGCTGGGCATCTGGTGGCGCGGACTTACGGACACCGGCGCTATCGCCGGAATGGTGACCGGTGCCGTCCTCTGTGGCGGCGCCATGGTGTGCGGGGCCGTCCTGGGCGCAGGGACCCCGTTCTGGCTTGCCCAGCCGGCGGCGTGGACCGTGCCGGCCGCGTTCGCCGTGATGGTGTTCGTCTCACGCCAGACAAGAGACCGGATTCCCAAGACCATGACACGGGTCATGACGCGCCTGCACACGCCGGAACGGCCACTGGTCACCGAACGCTGAGCGGGACCGGAAACCTGTCAGTCAATAGCTGCCATGAGTTCCACTGCGCGGTCCAGGAAGGCATCAACCTGGGTTTCCTCGTAACCGTCCTCGCCCGCCGCGGGGCGGAAGACGGCCCGGCGGATGCTGTCGACGCTGAGTGGCTTGTCC
>JBDTQQ010000487.1:0-2756 GCA_039932075.1 Pseudarthrobacter sp.
CGCATTCGCTCTGCGCGGCGTGCTGGAGCGATGTTTCCTTCATCGAGGGCGCGCTCTGTGCCGCCTGCGGCGCGCCGTTCGACGTCGATCCCGGCCCCGATACGATCTGCGGCGGCTGTCATGCGAATGCCTGTCATTTTTGGAAGTCATGTGCACTGAATGTCAGGAGTCCTCTGTACTAGGCCATTGGGCGGCGGAGTGCTGAGCCGAAGTGACCTTGGTGTGCGACCTCCGCGATCGTGAGATGTGCGATGCTGGAGTCTGCGAGGTCACGGCGGACTGCCTTCAAACGCCCTTTCGAACCCGGCCGGAGAACCCCGTGCCGGCTCATCAAAGAGTCCGGTTCCACCGTGGGAAAAGCCCAGGTTGAAGTCTCCCTGGCCGCCGGGATCACCCTGGAGGCATTGTCCTTCCCCACCCGTGTTCACGGTCGCATCGTCGAGTCCAATACGCCCGGCAAAGAGTTGCGTGTCTACCGCCGCCCCATCGGCGTCATGGGTGTCATTAGCCCGTGGAACTTTCCGCTCCACCTCTCCGAGCGCTCTGTGGCACCGGCCCTTGCCTTGGGCAACGCCGTGGTTATCAAGCCGGCCAGTGACACACCCGTTACCGGCGGGCTGATCCTCGCCAGAGTATTCGAGGAAGCGGGATTGCCGCCCGGAGTGCTCAACGTGGTGGTGGGCGCCGGATCCGAGATCGGCGATGACTTCGTCACCCATCCCGTCCCCGGACTGATCTCCTTCACGGGGTCCACGCTTATCGGACAGAGCGTCGGCAAGCTCGCCGCCGGCGGGAAGCACCCCAAACACGTCGCCCTGGAGTTGGGCGGGAACGCACCGCTGGTGGTCCTGGCAGATGCGAACCTGGACGCTGCAGTGGAAGCCGCCGTCTTGGGAAAGTTCCTGCATCAGGGCCAGATCTGCATGGCGGTCAACCGCATCATCGTCGAGGCACCCCTTTACGATGAGTTCGTGGCGCGATTCACCGCCGCGGCCTCGGGCGTCCCGTTCGGCGACCCCGCCTCCGCACAGACCCTGGTGGGCCCGGTGGTCAACGACAGCCAGCTTGAAGGGCTGAAAGCGAAAATCGCAACGGCCAAGGCCGAGGGTGCCCGCACCGTCCTTGAAGGCGAAATCACGGGAAGGATCGTACCGCCGCACGTGTTCGCCGATGTCAGCCCGGACATGGAGATCGCCCGCGAGGAGATCTTTGGACCCTTGGTGGGCATCATCAAGGCCGACGACGAGGCCCACGCGCTGGAATTGGCCAACTCCAGCGAATTCGGACTTTCCAGTTCCGTGTTCACCCAGGACCTCGATCGCGGCGTCCAGTTCAGCCTGGGCATCAAGGCCGGCATGACCCATATCAATGAGATGCCGGTCCATGATGAATCGCACGTGCCCTTCGGCGGCGAGGGCAACTCCGGACTGGGCCGGTTCAACGGTGACTGGGCTATCGCCGAGTTCACCACCGACCACACCGTGGGAGTCAAGCGCATCTAAGGGCTGTTGCCCCGCCGCAGCACGGTCTTACGTGCAGGCCGGAACCGAGAGGCTCCGGCCGGGGCTGATTCCGGGCGTGCGGCATCAAGGTAGCTGGACATGTCTGGCGTTCCTCTTGGGACGTGGAAGGGCTGACTGCCTATTGCCGGGGAGCCGCGATGGAATCGCGGCGCACGAGGGGGCAGCTCAGAATGGTCGGGTGAAGTGCCACGAGGGCAAGGTCGGTCTTCCCCTCGACGGCGTCAATCAGGTGCTCGGTGGCCCAAGCACCCATCTCGTAGTGAGGCAGGGCCACGGTGGTGAGGCCCGGGTGAAGGTTGGCGGCGATCAGTTCCTGGTCATCGAAGCCGACGACTGAAAGGTCAGCGGGGATGGTGAGTCCCAACTCCGCGGCAGCGCGGTAGGCTCCCATCGCCATCCGGTCGTTGTAACAGAACAAGCCGGTGGGCGCGTCCTCGCGTGCCAGGATTCGCCGGGCCGCTTCATAGCCGCCTTGCACCTCGGAGACCTCGGACTCGACAGGTGCCGCGTCGCCGTCGAGCCCTGCTTCAGTCAGCGTGGCCCGGAACGCCTGAAGCCGCTGACGGGTTGCCGGGACATCACCGGTGTTGTTGATCAAGCCCACCCGGGTGTGGCCCGCTTCGAGGAGCGCGCCCACGGCGGCGCGTGCGCCGCCTTCTTCGTCCGGGATCACGGCTGTGATGTTTCCGCCGATGGCCACAGAGTCGACCAGGACGGAGGGCACACTGCCGAGGTTGGCCGGCAGCTCCACGTTGCGGTGGTCCATGGTGGCATAGAGGATTCCATCCACCCGGCGTTCCAGGAGGGTCTCGACGTCGGTCTGCCGGGATTCGAGGCTGGCTGAGCCGGAGGTGTTGATGATCATGAGGGTGTACCCTCGGGCTTTGGCGGCCTCGTAAGCGCCGAGGATGATCCGGCCGGCGTGGGGCGTGGTGGCGATATCCTCGCTGACCAGTCCCAGCATGCCGGTCCTCTGGGTGCGAAGGGCCTGGGCAAGGCGGTTGGGGCCATAGCCTAGTTGCGCCGAAATGGCCCTGACCCTGTCCCTGGTTTCGGGGCTGATTCGGGCGTAGGAAACCTCGTTGAGGACTTGGGAGACAGTTGTCACGGAGACGCCGGCGGCGACGGCCACGTCCTTGATACCGATGTTCTTATCGCTCATCTGACTCCCGCGTCCTTATGGTTGGTGATGCTCTTGACGGGCCGGGTTAACTTTGTCCCAGAGCGCGTGCT
>JBDTQQ010000488.1:0-2743 GCA_039932075.1 Pseudarthrobacter sp.
GGATTGTCAGCGCGGCACTGATGACGGGCCTCTCGCTGCTGCTAGTGGTGCCGAACTCGCTGGGCGGGATGGTTGGCGTGCTGCTGCTCCTCGGGCTGCCGGTGGGGCCCGTCATGGTCACTGTCTTCACCATCGGCGGAATCGTTGGCCCTGCAGAGAGGCTTGGAACGGTGATGACTGCCTTGGCCAGCGGGATTGTGGCGGGCACCGCGCTGGGAGCGTTCCTCGCAGGCCAGCTTGCCCAGGCCCACGGCTACGACGCCGCTTTTGTGGTGCCTGTTGTTACCGCGGGTTCGCTTTTGGTGCTCGGTGTGGCAGCTGCCGCCCTGCTCCGGAGCCGCCGCGGCACCAAGGGGCACGAGCCTAGGCCCGCAGAAAGCTGATCGCATCCTCGTCGGTCAGTTGTTCGAAGTGCCGGTAGAAGCTTCCCACGGCGCGGAACTTGCCCGGCAGGTGCAGGCACAGTACTGCATCGCAAACCTGGGACACGGCGGTGTAGGCCTCCACTGATCCCACCGGGGCTGCGGCCACCACGCTTCCTGCGCCGGCCGACCGGACGGCCTCAATTGCGGCACGCATCGTGGCTCCGGTGGCGAGGCCGTCGTCGACCAGGAGGACTGTCTTGCCTGTGAGATCGTGGCTGATCGCCGGATACGTTTCCGCCCGGCGGAGGAGTTCGGCCCGCTCGCGGGCCTCCACCTCGTCCAGCCACTCCTGGCGGACACCGTGCTCAAGGACCCGGGCAATCAGCGGGCGGTTGAGCAGCCGCACTACGCGCCCCCCGGACCACGCCAAGGCACCGTACGCTGTTTCATCGTGGCCCGGAATGCCGAGCTTCCTGACCAGGACGGCCCCCAGGGGCAGATACAGGGCTTTGGCAGCTGCAGCCGCAACGGGGATGCCGCCACGGGCCAGCCCCAGCACGATGGCATCTGGACGTTCCCGGAACTGCGTTAGCACCGACGCCAGCCGCTCACCGGCATCGGTGCGGTCTTCAAAACGCGTGTTCATTCGTCCCTCTTCGGCTATTTTCGCCCGGTTCCAGCCTACCTTCTGCGGCCGCGGAGGGAATCGGCGGTCCTGCAGCAGCCAGGACCTTCGCCGTGCTCGCTGCACCTGTCAGGCGTTTAGACACCCAGGAAGGAGATGGCACCCTGTTTGAAGGCCCGGCTGGTGATGGCGTTGGTGTGGTTCCGGCCCGGCAGCACCAGCTGTTCGGCCATCGACCCTGCCCGGAGGCCGAGTTCGGCAAGATGGGCCATAGTGGTGGCTCGTTCGTCCTTGTCGCCGGCCACCAGGAGCATCGGCATATGCGGCACGGCTTCGGCCGGATCGAAGGGCTCGGCCTTGATGGCCTCCACCAATGAAAGTAACGCAAAAATGTTGTTGCTGGGCAGGAGCATGGCCATTTTCAGCAGCCCGGCCGTGGACTCGTCCGCGATCGGCGTGCCGTCAGCGAGGTAGCGCTGGGCGCCGATGAGATCGAAGGCAGCCAACGGATCGGCGATGTTCGGTCCGCCCAGGACCATCCGGTGAACAAGCTCGGGTTGCGTGGCGCCGAATTCCCAAGCCAGCCGTGAGCCCAGCGAGTAGCCCACTACGTCAACCCCGCTGGTGGGGTCACCTTCGTGCACGGGCCGCACACCGGCGTCGAACAGTATTTGCAGCAAGTCCGCGCGGATCCGGCTCGGAGTATAGGAGTCAAGGTCCTCGGGCGCGCCGCTGCGGCCATGCCCGGGCAGGTCCACGGTGATCACGCGACGTCCTGCTTCCAGGAAGGCAGCCAGCCAGCCCGTGTCCTCCCAGTTCAGTTTGCTGGAGGAAGAAAAGCCGTGGATCAGCAGGACGGGCCGGAGACCCGCATCGGTGGCCGGATCATGCACCTCCACGTACAGCTGGGGGTCGGTGCCCTCCACGGTGTGCGAATGCATTTCGCCGGTGTGCCTGCCGCTCATAGTGTCAGTCCTCGTCAAGTACGGCGCTCAGGCGGACCCGGCGCTTCGGTGCGTCATTCCCGCACCACTTTACCTGTCTGCGTACCGGGCCGTTCAACAGCGGATTTACCGGTTTCCGTTGTCCCCATCCGGGTAGCGGCAGTGCCGTTATTCGGGCTCATAATGGCACCTGGCGCGAGCTGCTGGGGCTGGCGTTTGCGCGCGGCGAGCCGGGCACCGAGCCAGCAGGCTACGGCGAGGCACGCAACCAGGGCGAACGTGCTCAGCAGCTGAGCGCGGCTGTTCTCGGCGCTGAAGCCGACGGCGAAGATCAAGGCGAGCAACACCAGTCCGAACACCGTCAGGCCCGGGAAGCCGTTCATCCGCAGCGGCAGCCTGGTCCCGTCCCGGTCCGCCCGCCGCCGAAGAATCAGCTGCGAGACCAGGGCCGTGCCCCACACCACCAGGCACGTGGACCCGACAAGCTGGAAGAGGGCCGGCAGGATCCTGTCCGGGAACAGCAGTTCAAGGACGGTGGCGAAGAAGCCGAAAGCCACTGAGATGCCCACGGCAATCACAGGCACGCTGGTACCGTTCAGGCGTGCCAGGAAGCGGGGCGCCTCGCCGCGCTCGGCGAGCGAGTACACCATGCGGGAGGCGCCGTAGAGGTTCGCGTTTAGTGCGGAAAGAAGCGCGACGACGGCCACAAGGGTGATTGCCGTACCGGCACCCGGGATCCGGGCGGCGTCGAGCACGCCCGCGAAGGGGGAGGCCAGGCCCTCGGAAGTGACCGGCAGGACGGCTGCGAT
>JBDTQQ010000489.1:0-2743 GCA_039932075.1 Pseudarthrobacter sp.
CGCCGCAGGGTCGAACCGTAACAGCAGCGCGCCGGAGGCGGAGGTTAGCGCACGATTAAGGGCATGCACGGCCGCTGCCGTGGGCACGTCTCCAGTGATGTGCGCAGTGAAGAGGTCGCGCAGATCAGAGCGCAGTGCAGCGAGTCTGCCCCGGCAGTGCTCGTGCAGCACAGTGTCCGGTGCGATGAGATCGTACGCGATCAGCCAAGCCGCGGCGTCGTCAGGACCATCCAATTCGTCGTAGCGTTTGCCTCCGGGCAGTTCGCTTGCGCTGTTGACCAGTGCAAGGCTGGGATGCTCTTCGGCGCCTGGTACGGCTGCTAGCAGTGTTTCCGACATGATTCTCATGGTATCAGTTTCATTTAAGCGTGAGGCGACTGCTATGCTCCAATCACGTCAAAAACCCTGTTTTTCCATGAGGAGTTCTTATGAAGTTCGGTCGACCAGCCGGCACGGCCCCGTTCACGCTGTCCGTGCTTTCCGCGGGCGGAACCGGCGTCGGGATCATCGCTAAGGAGGGGCTCGAGGGCACGATCTCGCTGGCGCGGACGGCGGACCAGCGTGGCTATCACCGGTTCTGGATGTCTGAGCATCATGGGATGGGAGCGACCTCGGTGTCTTCACCGCCGTTAATGGTTGCCCGCCTCATCGCGGAGACGACGCGCATGCGCCTTGGCGCCGGAGGGGTCATGCTGCCCAACCACTCCCCGTTGCTGATCGCCGAGCAGTTCGGGATGCTGGAGGCTCTCGCCCCGGGCCGGATCGATCTCGGGCTGGGACGCGCCCCTGGCACTGATGGGGCGACTGCTGCGGCTCTGCGCCGGGGCGCGGATGCCAACGACGGATTCCCACAGCAGGTGCTCGAGTTGCTCGGGTTCCTGGGCGACGAGTTCCCTCCTGGACACCCCTACCGGGACGTCCACGCGGTTCCCGGCCCTTGGCAGGCAAAGGAAAACCGGGTGCCTGCGCCCTCGACCGCCCCGGAGGTGTGGGTGCTGGGCTCCTCTCCGTACTCAGCACAACTGGCCGGGCAGCTCGGCCGGCCGTATGCGTTCGCCCTGCAGTTCGGCGACGCTGACATCGACACGGCCCTACGTGTCTACCGTGAGAGCTTCCAGCCCTCCGACGTGCTCACCAAGCCCCACACCCTCGTCAGCGTACCCGCGGCGATCGGCGACGACCCGGCTGAGGCCAAACGGCAGGCGGCAACGTCGGCGATGGCGATGCTGCGCATGTTCAAAAACGAAGGCTACCTGCTCCTGCCCCCGGACGAGGTTGAGGCCTACCAAGCCACGATCCAGGAGCGGCAGATCCTCGACGCCTATACCAACCGCAGTTTCCATGGCACCGCAGCTACTGTCGCCGACCGTCTCGAAGCCCTGCACGAGCGCACCGGCGTGGATGAGGTGATGCTCGTCGTCGGCGGCCACTCGCCAACCCTCGACCAGCGCGGGATCACCCTGATCGCCGACCACTACGCACTGCCCCACCTGGAGGCGCCGCTTGCGGCCGCCGCGCAATAGCACCCATACCAAATTCCACACGTTCACAACCAACCCCATTCAAGGAGAACCCCATGACCGCACCGCGCCGCGCCCTGATCGTCATTGACGCCCAGCAGGAATACTTCGACGGACTGCTCCCGATCCAATACCCGGTCCGCGATGACTCCATCGCCAGCATCCAGACCGCGATCAACACTGCCCAGCAAACCGGGACGCCGGTGGTGCTCGTCCAGCACGAACTCCCGGCAGAGGCCCCGGTGTTCGCATCCGGATCGGCGACCTGGCAGAACCATCCCGAAGTAGCTGCCCACGAGAACGTAGCAGCCAAGCGCATCAGCAAGCAGTTCTCCAGCATCTTCGCAGGCACCGACCTCGAAGCCTGGCTGCGTGAACAAGGCATCGGCACGATCACCCTCGTTGGGTACATGACAAACAACTGCGTGATCGCCTCCGCCGCGGCCGCCGAGCCCCTCGGCTTCGCCGTCGAAGTTCTCTCAGACGCGACCGGAGCGATCGACCTCACCAACGACGCCGGCACCGCGCCTGCACGCCTGGTCCACGAGACCCTCATGGCGCTGCTGCACTCGAACTGGGCCGCCGTCACCGACACCGCGACTTGGACCGAAGCCTTGCGTACGAGCGTTGCGCTGCCCAAGAGCGACCTCATCACCTCCGCCGCGCAAGGGCGCAGCACCCGGTAGAAAACCCAGATACGGCCCCGGTAATGCTGGCAGGCGGGTGGCGCGGCAGCCGCAGGGGTTTCAGGGGGCTGTCACCCCTACCCAGCAGGTGCGGGCCGGGGCAAGATGACCCTATGAAAAAACTGCCCATGGCCAGCTTCGCCGCAATGATCCTGGTGCTTGGCACCGTCGCCACTGCCGTCCCGGGCACCGCGGCGGCAGCCCCGTCAGGCGACGCGGGGTACATCATGGTCAAATTCCGCGACGGCGGTGCCGGAGTGGGTGTGCTGCGCCAGCATGGCCTGAGCGAAGGGCCCGACGTCGGCAGTACCGGTGCCCATCTGATTGCGGTGCCGGCAGGGCAAGAACAGCAACTCATGGACGCCTTGAGCAGGAATCCAGTGGTTGAATATGCCGAGCCGGACCAGCCGGTCACCGCCTCGTCAACGGACCAGTACTTCCCCCGGCAGTACGCCCTCCAGAACGACGGGCAGGCCTTCACCAACACCAAGGGCGACATCCAGGTAGCCGCTGGTACACCGGATGCCGATGTGGACG
>JBDTQQ010000490.1:0-2734 GCA_039932075.1 Pseudarthrobacter sp.
GCTCGGCGCGGAAGTCGCCGAATCGGAAGCCGCTGCCTGGAACGCTGCCTCCCTGGGCGTGTCCCGCTCCCTTGGCTACGAACTCAACGGCACCACCCGAAAAGCCTGGGGCAACAAAGCCGTGGACGTCCAAAAAGTGCGCCTCACCCCGGCCACGTTCAAGCGCCCCGACTGGACACTCCAAGTAAAGGGCCACGAAGCAGCCGCCAAGTTCCTCGGGGCTCGGTAGGGTCACAGTCGTTTCGTCCGCCAGGCACCGGCCCTTCGCCGTCGCTTAGACACGACGCATAGGGGCGCCGACGGTCGCTGAGCGACCTTTGGGCCCGATGCGCCGCGATGCGCTCCTACGCGAAGGGCCACCGCCAGGCTCGTGCGCGGGTGGGCCTTCCGGCAGCGTGCGTCGGAGGCGACGAAGGAGCCAGCACGCAGAGGAAGGGTGACCCGCGCACCCCTCGAGCCTAGATCTCCGCCCCCTCGAGCAGTTCGGTAACCAGGGCCGCGATGGGTGAGCGTTCGGAGCGGGTCAGGGTGATGTGGCCGAAGAGCGGGTGTCCTTTCAGGGTTTCGACGACGGCGGCGATACCGTCGTGCCGGCCGACGCGCAGGTTGTCGCGCTGGGCGACGTCGTGCGTGAGGACAATCTTGGAGTTCTGGCCGATGCGGCTCATCACGGTGAGCAGGACGTTCTTCTCCAGTGACTGGGCCTCATCAACGATGACGAAAGCATCGTGCAGGGAACGGCCTCGGATGTGGGTCAGCGGCATGACTTCCAGCATTCCGCGGTCCATCACTTCTTCCACGACCTCCTGGCTGACCAGGGCACCCAGGGTGTCGAACACGGCCTGCGCCCAGGGGTTCATCTTTTCCGACTCGGAGCCGGGCAGGTAGCCAAGTTCCTGGCCGCCCACGGCGTAGAGCGGGCGGAAGACGATCACCTTGCGGTGTTCGCGGCGTTCCAGCACCGCTTCCAGGCCCGCACAGAGGGCCAGGGCGGACTTGCCGGTGCCCGCCCGTCCACCGATGGAAACAATGCCGACGGCGGGATCCATCAGCATGTCGATGGCCAGCCGCTGCTCAGCCGAGCGGCCGTGCAGCCCGAACACATCACGGTCACCCTTGACCAGCCTGACCTGCTTATCGGCACCCACCCGGCCCAAGGCCGAGCCGCGGTTGGAGAGGAGCACCAGACCGGTGTTGACCGGCATTTCCGCGGCTGCGGGGATGAAGACCGGCTCGTGGCCGTAAAGGGTGTTGACTTCGTCTTCGCTGGCTTCCACCTCCGCGATGCCCGTCCACCCGGAGTCCTGCACCAGTTCGTTACGGTATTCGTCGGCCGTGAGCCCCATGGCAGAGGCCTTGACCCGCATGGGCAGGTCCTTGGACACGACGGTGACGTTCCGGCCTTCGTTGGCCAGGTTCTTGGCCACCGCCAGGATGCGGCTGTCGTTGTCGCCACTGCGGAACCCGAGCGGAAGCACGTCAGCGGAGATGTGGTTCAGCTCCACCATCAGGGTGCCGCCGCTGTCCCCAAGGGGAATGGGCTGGCTTAGGCCGCCGTGCTTCACCCGGAGATCGTCGAGCAACCGGAGGGCCTTGCGCGCAAAGTAGCCCAGCTCGGGGTCGTGCCGTTTCCCCTCAAGTTCGGTGATGACAACGATGGGGACGATGACCTCGTGCTCTGCGAAGCGCAGCAGTGCACGCGGGTCCGAGAGCAGTACGGAGGTGTCAATCACAAAGCTGCTGATGGTGGCTTCCCTTCCGGAGACGGCAAAACCGGCCGCAGCTTTATTGGCTGCACCGGTTTTTGAGGTAGCTCGCGTGGTGCGAGAGGTAGCTTTCTGTCCCTCGGAAACGACCTCGGGCAGTAGTTCAGAAGTAGCCACATCGACTCCAGCCCCGGGCACATGCCCGGAATTGTTATTGGTGAGGCGGTTCGGCCTGAAGGCCGGACTCGGCCTCCCATACAACCGGTGCGAAAATTCGCTCCATGTACTGGCCTCCCCGAACAGCCGGCGATTTTGCCTGCTGATGGTTACAACGTAAATCCACGGACAGTAATTTCCGAAATCATCCGTCGGCGATTCCTGTTACC
The DNA here is from genome assembly GCA_039932075.1 of Pseudarthrobacter sp. Lineage (GTDB taxonomy): Bacteria > Actinomycetota > Actinomycetes > Actinomycetales > Micrococcaceae > Arthrobacter. The sequence goes on from JBDTQQ010000490.1 coordinate 2,093, forward strand.
GGATTGTGAACTCCGGATGAACCGGAGTCAGGTGCCGAAGCGCCGCTGCCGTCCGGCGTAGTCGCGCAGCGCCCGCAGGAAATCGATCTTGCGGAACGCCGGCCACAGGGCCTCGCAGAAGTAGAACTCGCTGTAGGCACTTTGCCACATGAGGAAGCCGGACAGCCGCTGCTCCCCGGAGGTCCTGATTACCAGGTCGGGATCGGGCTGGCCACGGGTGTACAGGAAGCGCGAAATGTCGTCCGCGCTGAGGCTGTCCGCGAGCGCGGAAATGTCAGATCCCTTGGCAACGGCGTCGTGGAGCAATTCCCGAACGGCGTCGACGATCTCGCGGCGGCCCCCGTAACCCACCGCAACGTTGACGTGGATCTTTTCCTGCACCGGCGTCCGGGCTGTCAGCTTGTTGAGCCGCTCGGCCAGGTAGTCGGGAAGGAGCTCGGGGGCTCCCATGGCGTTCACCGAGATGTTGGCGTCCTCGTCGAGCCGGTCCAGGGTGTTGGCGATGATCCCCATCAGGAGATCCAGCTCCTCGCTGGAGCGGCTCATGTTGTCGGTGGAAAGCATGTACAGCGTGACCACTTTGACGCCGAGTTCCTGGCACCAGCCGAGGAATTCGTGAATTTTGTCGGCGCCGGCCTGGTG
>JBDTQQ010000491.1:0-2734 GCA_039932075.1 Pseudarthrobacter sp.
GCAGCAGCTGTAGATGGACAACCTGCTTGGTCCTTGACAGGTCCGAATGTCTGCGGGGTGCTGCGGGGCGGTTGGCCCCGGGCCGATTCTTTGAGCCCGGTCACATGCCGTAATGGGAAGTCGGTTGCCCACGTCCCGGCCGCCGCCAGAAGTAGTCTCCCATGAGGGCGATGCCGGTGACTCTTACGTGCGTTGTCCGGCCTTCAGGCAATGCTTCCTGCCTTGGGGGTGCGGAGTGGGCGGGTGCTCGATGACGCGGAGCGCCCCGGTTTGTAGGTGGAGACCGATGGTGCCTCGTTTACCCAGTATCTCCAGGGAAATACTGCTCCGTCGCCGCCGGGGCCGCTGAGACCGACCCGTGCACCCGTGACGTGGGGGACCATGGTGTGGTTGTCCGGGACGAGGAACTGCCACTGGCCGTCGAAGAGGTCGTCACCGTCATTGGTCAGGTCCGCGGCAAAACATTGGGCTACGCAGCCCGGACCGGACGCCAGCCGGCGCTCGGGAAGCGGTGTTTTGCGTGGTTTCGCTTCACGCCGGATGCGGGCCAGTTCCGCGCCAGCGATGACGTCGCCGGCACGGATGAGGCAACCGTAGGGCTGATCCGGCTGCGCGGTGACGAGATTGATAGCGTGATGCATCCCGTAGGTGAAGTAGCAGAAGATGTGGCCCGCAGGTCCGAACATGGTTTTGTTCCGGTTGGTCTTGCCGCGGTAGGCATGTGCCCCTGGGTCCCGTTCGCCTGCGTATGCTTCGACCTCGGTAATCCGGACGGAGACGGTGCCGTCACCATCCGTGCGTTGAAGGATGCAGCCAAGAAGCTCTGGTGCAACGTCGAGCACATCGCGGGCGAAGAACGTCCGGTCCGCCGCATGGAAGCCGGGGAGAATACTCACGGGACGACTTTACCTCCAAGCCTCCCGGCCGGTTTCGGTCGCCCCGCCGGAGAATGGGAGAACTCGCCAGGTAGCCTCCTTGAAGAGGCTGGAAGATTCCGGTATCAAACTCTCCTCTATCGCAACCGGTATCACCTGGGGTCCAGGCAGAGCGATGCTCCGGGCCCTGGCCAGAAAGACCCGGCGGCGCCTGTCGACCTGGCGAAGAAGGGCATGCGCCGGAAGATCCGCGCACTGAGGGAGAACCGATGAAAGCTCTCGTCGCCGTGGAACGCTCCATGCTCATCTCCATTTAGCACATGCTCAAAACCGGCAAATGCTACGTTGACCCGGCCCCGACTTGGGTGAGTCTCCAAAATCCGGTGCGTGGTGGCTGGAATGCTTGAAGGGTCTCGCAGACAAATGTCCTGAGTGATGATCAGTGGTCCGGGTCGAGCGTTTGTTGCCGGGCTCGGACGGGTGGCGGGGCTGCCCGTTCTGTGGCCACCGGCAGGTCGTGGAAGGCAGGCATGGGGAGCCCACGCTGACTTCGCCACGCTCCGGCAGGGCACCCGACGCGAAGCCTGGATCCAAGAACAATTCGGCAAACACGACTGCCGGTTTCCACTTCGTCACTCACGCGCAGGCCAGCGTTGAGACACGCCGGGCGGTAGGAAATCTATCCGACGTGACCCTGCTGGACGTCCACCTTCCGGACTCTAACGGTTTGGTCTTCTCCATGGGCGGCGGTGGAGGCGGGTCCGGCCCACTGTCTCACTGAGCCCGTTCGAATACAGCGATCTGGTCACTGCGGTGGGACGTTTCAAAGAACGTCACCAGCGTTTGAACCAGGACGCGGAAACGGTCCGGGGCGACGGCGAAATGATCTTCGGCTATGCGGACAGAACGCCGCCGGGATGGCAGTCCGGCTCGAATACGGCAAAACCGGACGGCCCGAACGGAGATACGGCTTCACGAAGGTTCTGGACGTGGTGACACCCAGACCATGTCGGACCGCATTCGCTTCCATCGGAGAAGCTCTCAGGTGTGTCCGGCGCGCAGATGGCTCAGAACCAGACCGACGGGGATACTGACAACCAATACAAGGTAGAAGGCCCGAAGGAGCCCGACCGCGATTGGCCGTTGGGCGTGGCGTGTTCCGGCGCCGGCGAGCACCAACCCGGCCACCAGTAGGAAGCCACCGGCATCCGTGATGACCGGAACAGCACCCACCGCTGTGCCGGTCGGAGCGGCGCCGCTCTGAGGAACCGACGCTGGTTGCTGATGGCACATTGGGCCACGCCACAGACGAGCACCAGGTAGGCGGCAAGCCAGCTGCCGCGGTCGAAGTGCAAGGGGCCGGTAACGGCGGCGACAAGGCCGCCGAGCACAATGAAGCCAACGCCGGCTGTGTAACCGACTCGTTCGGGTAACGCGTTCATGCCAGGGACGTGGCCGAGAATTGGAGCCGCCAGACTTCCGGACCACGGTCGAGGTAGCTGACAGTGAAGCGTCCCGGGGTCCGCTCCTCGACCTGGGCCAGGAGCGGGAGGGGATCGTGGGGTGCGACCAGAATCAGTCCTTCGCCGGCGCCGATCGCGGCGAGGGCACCGAAGACGGTGGCGTGCCGGATCGCGTGCGGGACGTTCCGGACGTCCAGTTCCACGTATGCGGGTTCGTCGACGATGCCGCACTCGCACTGTGTGGCGCTCTTGAACGCTGGGGCGCCGTCGTTGACCGTCAGAGATTCGACGTCCGGCCTGAGTGAACGGAGGGTCAGTCCGCCTGTCCGAGCCAGGACCGGCAGGGCGTGGTCCGCGAAGAATCGCAGGTGCTGGCCGAGGTGCATGCGCAGCTCC
>JBDTQQ010000492.1:0-2733 GCA_039932075.1 Pseudarthrobacter sp.
CCTTCAACGGCACCAACTACAACATGGACCCCAACGGTTCCGGCAGCTTCAGCAAGGTGGGTGACACTGCGTCCATCAACACCTTGGCAGATACCGCGAGTGTGGTGCCCACCAAGGATTACTCCATGGACATCACCATCGAGGACTACCAGGGCTACTTTGTCCCAGGCGGCCGGAAGACAACCGGCCTGAGCTTTGACCGGAGTGCGTCCGCTGCGGCGTCGGGCCTCTATTTCAACGCGGGCACGGACACCGCTGTGACCACCCAGGGCCTGTCCCAGGGAGATTCCTACAGCGTCCAGGTGTCCGATCCCGTCAAGCTCGAGCACGGCCAGCTGACCCAGTACGATTTCGCGAAGATCACCCTCCCCGATGCGCTTGAGGTCCCGCCGGTGGTTGGTTCCCAGGCCAATGACCTCTCGGCCGATGCGCCCACCCCCATCGACCGCGTGCGCCAGATCGAAGCGCATTTCCAGAAGACCGGAGCGTTCAGCAACGGGCTGGTCACTGAGGGCCAGCTGCCCAGCGTGTCGGGGCACAGTTCGTCCCGGATCAGGAACCTGCTGACTGCCAAGCAGATGCTCGGCGACGACGAACAGTACGCCGTGTCCATGTCCCTCATGCTCCGGCACCTTGGCATCCCGTCCCGCGTCGTGATGGGCTTCTACCCTGATCCGACCAGCCCGGAGAACGGCGCCGGCGAAGTCAAAATCACCGGCAAGGACGTCCATGCCTGGGTGGAAGTTGCTTTCGACCGGGTGGGCTGGGTCAGCTTCGACCCCACGCCGCCCAAGGACAACATCCCCATCCCCCCGGACCCGGAGAACAAGTCCAAGCCGAAACCGCAGGTGCTGCAGCCGCCGCCCCCGCCGCAGGAGCCGGTGGACCTGCCTACGGATTCCTCGCCCGACGCGCTTGACGCGGACGAGAAGAAGAACAACCCCTGGCTGTTCTGGGGTGCCCTGCTGGGTGCCTTGGGCGTCGCGCTGATCCCGCTGGCGATCCTCGCGTTGCCGCTTCTGCTGATCGCGCTCCTCAAATCACGACGCCGGAAGGCGCGTTTCACCGAGGGGCACCCTGCGCAGCGTGTTGGCGGGGGCTGGAATGAGGTCCTGAGCCTGGCTACAGACATGGGCGCCGGGATCGACACCCGTTCGACGCGGCGCGAAAGTGCGGCGGTGGTTGCGGAGGCTTTCCCTGCCACGGGACAGACAACCACCATGCTGGCGAACCGCGCGGATGCCTCCATCTTCGGGGCGGGCCAGCCCACCGAGGAAGAGGTCCGGGAGTACTGGGCCATCGTGGACGGATCACTGAAGGAGATCACCGGCACCGTAGGATTCTGGCGCCGCCAGCGAGCCAGGTTCTCGCCCCGGTCACTGCTGGCCGATGGCCGCACAGCCCTGAAACTGCGCAGTGCACGGCTGGGGCTGCTGCTGCCATCGCGCCCGACGGCTAAAAATGCCGCGGGGCAACCGCCCGCCACCGGTAGGGTGGAGACCGGTCCGGACGTTGCCGGCGGCACGGGTCCTGCGCCGCAGGGCAACGGATCCGGCAGCACAGCGGCCGCCTCAGAGGCTGATGAGACCACCGTTCTGCGGAACCCTGGCAGGAAGAACCACACTGACTCATGATGACCGAGCCCGAGCGCTGCCAGCGGTGCCAGCAACTGATCCGCGGCGGCGCCACGTTCTGCACGGCCTGCGGTGCTCCGCTGCCCAACAGATCTGCCCGCACCGGACGCAACGTGGACCATGCACAGCGGGCCGCCATGGAAAGCGCTACGGCGCACGCCGGTCAGATTCCCGGTACTATCCCGGTAGTACAAACGGCTCCAGGGGGAGGAACGGGAATGGCAGCCAATCTTGAGCTGGTTCCAGCCACGTCCGGCAAAAGGCTCGGCGCCGCAGTACTGGACTGGCTGGCACCTGTCGCGGTTTTGGTGGTGACCTTCGCCATCGGCTTTGCCGGCATCACCCGCACCCAAAGCGGCGGTTTCATCATTTATGACACAACCTCACTGGTCCTGTTCGGCAGCATTGGCTTGGGACTGACGCTGGTGTATTTGATGGTCCTCGCGGGCATGGAGGGCCGCTCCGGTGCCACCATCGGCAACCGGGTCATGGGTATCCGCAGTGCTGACAAGGACGGCTACGCCCCCGGTACGGGCGGAGTGTTCCTGCGTGGCCTGGTCACAGGGGCCGGGATCATCCTGGCGCTCTTGGCCGCCGTGCTGATCGTCATCTTCAAATGGTTCGACATCGCGCTGTTCATCCTGGGGCCGTTGGTTCTGATCGGTGCCGGGTGGGCTGTCCTGGTGGTTGTTTCCAACACCTGGGACGCCAATGGCAGGCTCCGCGGCTGGCATGATGCAGCGGCTAAAACCCTGGTCTTCGACGTCAACGCCGGCCGAAACCCCATCACCTCGGGCGGGATCCAGGGCCCGTACAGTTTCGCGCCCCTGGACCTGCCGCCCGTGCAGCCCGTGGCTTCTCCGGTGGCCCAGCCGGCCGCCCCCGTCCAGCACGCCCCCGTCCAGTCGTATGCTGCACCCCCCGCACCTGCACCCCCCGCACCCGCACAGCCCGCGCCCGTTCTGACGTACGCCCCGCAGCCCGCGGACCCACAGCCCGCCGCAGTCCAGCCCGCCCCCGCGCAGCCTTACGCCGCGGCACAGCCGTACGCGCCGCCGTCGTTCTCCCCGCCGGCTGACAATGTATTCCACCCGCCAGT
>JBDTQQ010000493.1:0-2732 GCA_039932075.1 Pseudarthrobacter sp.
AATTGAATCCGCACCCGCATGTCTTCAGTGCGGCCGCGAGCGACGCCCGCAGCGGCACCCGCCCTAATCACGCGGCCGGTTTGGCCGCTTCCGCACCAAAGTAACCGGACCCATCCAGCGCGGTCCGTCCGTCATCTGGGCGCCCGGACGCGCGGTTCGTGCGCGTCACCGGCCTCGTTCCAACTGACGGCCACTGGCCGCGCACCGACGCGACCTTACGCCGCCAGCAAGCCCGGCACCCAACCATTCGGCCGGTTGCCCTCCGGCCTCTCCGGCACGCCCTGCAATGCGCGGCCGCCATGTACAAACAACATTTGGGAAACTCATGACTACCAACGACTCAATCGCCGGGCTTGATCCGGCGGATGCCTTGGAATCCAACAGGGAACTTCTGGGCGACCGGCTGACGGCCGCCCAGGATTTTTCGAGTGAAGAGGCAGGCTACCACAAGACTCTCAAGCCACGGCAAATCCAAATGATCGCAATCGGCGGCGCAATCGGAACGGGACTGTTCATGGGGGCCGGCGGCCGCCTGAACGGTTCAGGGCCTGCGTTGATCCTCGTATACGCCGTCTGCGGATTCTTTGCGTTCCTGATCCTGCGCGCGCTCGGGGAACTTGTGCTTCACCGGCCGTCGTCAGGCTCGTTCGTTTCTTACGCCCGGGAGTTCTACGGCGAGAAGATGGCTTACACGGCCGGCTGGCTCTACTTCCTCAACTGGGCCATGACCTCAATCGTGGATGTCACCGCAGTGGCACTGTACGTGAAGTTCTGGGGCCAGTTCTGGGCACCGATCCAGGACATCCCGCAATGGCTCATCGCACTGATGGCCCTTATTGTGGTCCTGTGCCTGAACCTGGTGTCGGTAAAGATCTTCGGCGAGATGGAGTTCTGGTTCGCCCTCATCAAGGTAACCGCCCTGGTGGCCTTCCTCGTCGTCGGGGTTTGCTTCATTGTGTTCGGCGGAAAAACTGACATCGGAACCCCCGGTCTGGGCATCATCCTGGACAACGGAGGAGCCTTCCCCTCGGGTGCCGTTGCCCCCTTGCTTGCAATCAGCGGTGTTGTGTTCGCTTACGCCGCCATTGAACTTGTCGGCACCGCGGCAGGTGAAACGGCCAACCCGGAAAAGGTGATGCCGAAGGCGGTCAACACAGTGGTCTTCCGGATCGCGATCTTCTACGTTGGCTCCGTACTGCTGCTCTCCCTCCTGCTGCCGTTTACGGCGTACAAATCCGGCGAATCACCCTTTGTCACGTTCTTTTCCCATCTCGGAAATCCCGAGGCAGGGGCGGTCTCGGCATCGGTGATGAATTTCGTGGTCCTGACCGCGGCACTGTCGAGCCTGAACGCGGGGCTATACTCCACGGGCCGGATCCTGAGGTCCATGGCGGTCAGGGGGTCGGCACCGCGGTTCACGGCAAGGATGAGCCGGTCAGGCGTCCCCTACGGCGGAATCCTGCTGACGGCCGCCATAACCCTTCTCGGGGTCGGCCTGAACGCGCTCGTCCCCTCCCAAGTGTTTGAGATCGTTCTTGAAATTTCGGCCGTAGGCATCATCGGCGGCTGGGCAACCATTGTCCTCTGTCACATAAAACTCCAGAAATGGGTCAAGCTCGGAAAATTGCAACGGCCGTCATTCCGCCTTTTCGGGGCACCCGTAACCTCGTATCTGACTCTCGGGTTTCTTGCCTTTGTCCTGGTGACCATGGGCTTCTCCGAAACCGGACGCTGGGTGCTGGCGTCGTTGCTCGTGCTGGTCCCGTTGCTCATCCTCGGATGGTTTGCCGCACGAAACGGAATTCTTGAAGCAGCGGAAACGCCGGACGGCCACACCGGAGCGTTGCAGCTCGTGACACAGAGGAACGACGCCGACAACCCGCGAAGCACGGGCACCAGATCCCTCAGCTAAGCCGCTTGCCCGGAGACACCATCTGTGCCCGGCCGCGCCGGCCGAGGCAGTACAAAACCATTACTGGAAGACGGAATTGACATGGACATCGACCCCCAGGACCGTGAAGTCGGCACACCCAGCCGCGCATGGCGTGCACGCGCCGACGCTTGGGAGTTTCTCGGCTACGCCTTCAAACAGCTCACGGTGGGCCGGCCGGGCGGACCTTCCTACTCCAGCCTCCAGGCCCAGCTCCGGCGGACGCTGGGTCTGTTGGAGGCCATCGAACTGTATTGGGCTGTACCAGGCCTGGCAGCCGTCGCCCAGCTGCGCAACCATGCCGGTACCGGCGACCATCAGGCGGGCATGGACCTGGTGGCAGGCATAGCCCGGCTCCTGCCTCCTGCGGGGACGGGATCGGATCAACGCGGTTCGTCCAGCGCGTCCCGCGAGCCGACCGATGCGGATGCGCCTATCGGGTCCGAGTTGCCGGACCGGCCCCGCTTCGAGGTGCTCGTCATCGACGACGTCACTGCGGAAGCCGCCGAGGCGCTGAAAGCGGAAATGCTCGCTCAGCGCAGGTCATCCGATGCTTTCACCTACGAGGTCAACGTGGTTCCAAGCTACGAAGATGCTCTCGTCGCAGTACTGCTGAACCCTGATATCCAGGCCTGCATCCTCAGGCCGGGGTTCAGGATCAGAAGCGCGCGCCCCTTGGGCAGGGACCTTAAGAAGTTCCTCGCCGGACACGTCGGGGACAAACTCGAGGGGATGCGCCCACTCGGCAGGATCCTTGGCCTCGCCGAAGAGATATCAGAACTCCGTCCGGAACTTGATGTCT
>JBDTQQ010000494.1:0-2729 GCA_039932075.1 Pseudarthrobacter sp.
GACGCGGCCACGGGGGTCCAGCGGGAAGTCGGATGAGCGGATCATCGGGTTGGCCTGCACGCCGGCAGTCCACACGAGCGTGTCGGCCTCGAACTCCTGGGCCAGGCTCTTGTCCGGGAGGTTGATCAGCTTCAGGGAACCTTCGGCGCTGTCCAGCGAGGTGTTCAGCAGGACCTCGATGCCGCGGCTGCGGAGATGCTCCACAACCCATTCAGCCTGGGGTGCGGTGACCTCGGGCATGATGCGGCCCATGGCCTCAACCAGGACGAAGCGGACTTCCTCCTGCTTGATACGCGGGTTGTTCCGCACTGCTGCGCGGGCCAGGTCTTCCATTTCGGTGATGCACTCGATGCCGGCAAAACCGCCACCGACCACAACGAAGGTCAGGGCCTTGGCGCGGGCGGCGGGGTCCGTGATGGTGGAGGCCGCTTCGATCCGCTCCAGCACCTTGTTGCGCAGGGCCACAGCCTCTTCGATGGTCTTCAGGCCGATGCCCTTGTCCGCGAGGCCCTTGATGGGGAACGTGCGGGTGATGGCGCCTGCGGCGACCACGATGTCAAAGTACGGAACCTCAATGTGGGCGCCGCCGTCCGCGGGTGCCACGACGGCGGTGCGGTTGGCGTGGTCAATCGAGGTGACGCTGCCCTGGATTAGTTCAGTCTGCTTCAGGTGCTGGCGGTGGGACACCACCGCGTGGCGGGCCTCGATGTTGCCGCCGGCAACTTCCGGCAGGAAAGGCTGGTAGGTCATGTAGGGCAGTGGATCCACGAGGGTGACGATGCCACCGGCATTCGCGATCTTCTTCTGCAGTTTGAGTGCTACGTACAGGCCGACGTAACCGCCGCCGACGACGAGTACCCTGGGACGGTCCTGGAGCTCTGGGGTGGTTGCCATTGCTCAAGGATACCGTAGTTTGTGAAAATCTTCACTAACTGTGCTTGCCGCCGGAATCCGCGGTATCGAAGACGCCCGTATCCGGATCTTCGCGCGCCAGGCCCGGGTCCCGGGCGGCCCTGCGCAACTGGAAGCCCGCCACGGCGATGATCACCACAAACAGCAATGCTGAACCGATGACGACGGCGGCGCCGATGGCACTGTCACGCTGGGAGGGAGCCACCGCGGCGGGCACAGTCGGATCTGGCAGGGTGGGAACGGCGCTGGCCACATCAGCGCTGGGAACCGGGGCCGGCGTAGCCAGGTTCCCGCGGCGGTGCACCCTGATCCAGTCGGAAATGGAGCCCAAGGGGTTGGCGGCAGCTTCAGGCACCGGATCCTTCAAGGCGGCCTCGGCGTTCAGCACGCCAAAGCCGTACAGCGGATCCTTCCCGGCGGGACCGGCATCCTTAGCGGTAGCCACGATCCGATTGATGACCTGCTTCGCGCTCATCTCCGGCCACTTGGACCTGACCAGCGCGGCCACACCGGCCACGATCGGAGCGGCGCCCGAAGTGCCGGCCCACTCGGCGTAACCGCCGCCGGGTAGACCGCCGAGGAGGTTCTCCGCCGGTGCGGCCACGCCGATACTGATCCCCTGCGACGACGAGTCGACGCTCGCAACCCCTTTGCGGTCCAGCCCGGCTACGGTCAGGACACCGGGGATGGTGGCGGGAGCGCCTACCTGCAGGTTGCCGCCCACCCGGTTTCCGGCCGCGGCAACAATCACCACGTCTTTTTGCTCGGCATAGAGGAAGGCAGCGTCCCAGCTCTGGGGCCACTGCGGAGTGGTGCTGCCCAAGGAAATATTGATGACCCTGGCGCCATTGTCCACGGCCCAGCGGACGGCTTCCGGGATCTGGTCCTGGTCGCTCTTGCCTGCGGGGTTCGCCGATCCCAGCCATGTGGAGACGGATAGGATCTCCGCCTCCGGGGCCACCCCCACGATGCCGTCCGGGCCCACAGGTGACGGGGAGGCGCCTGGTGATGGTGACGCCGTGGCAGGCTGGTGGCCGCGGCCGGCCAGCATTGTGGCTACCAGGGTGCCGTGTTCGGGTTTGATGCCGAGGGTTTTCTGTCCGTTGGCGGTGCCTGCGCCGGAGGCGTCATACCCGCCGGTGACTGCACCCTTCAGGTCCGGGTGGCCTGCGTCCACGCCGCTGTCGATCACCGCGACCTTCACGCCGGCGCCCTTGGATACTTCCCAGGCCTTGGTGATCCCGGATTCGCCCAGCCAATACTGTTTGTCCCGCACCTCATCCGCCTGCGCGGCGGGCGCCACTGCCAGGCCTGCGGCGAGGCTGACGCCTGCGAGGGTCATCGCCAGGAGCGCTGAGGCGGTCCGGCGGAACCGGGCTGTTGCTCTGGTCATGTGGATTCCCCTGCTTGGTGCGCGGATGCCCGGCGTCAGCTGAGGCTCAGGGCAATTCCATCAAGAATATCGTGTTCGCTGGCAGTGGCTGTGACGATCCTGCCCTCGCTGAGGTCATAAAGCCGCTCCAGGATCCGGCGCCACACCAGCCCGCCGGCGCCCATCACGTCCACCCGGCCCGGGTGCATGTAGGGCAGTTCGGCACGTGCGGCCCGGGTCATCGCCAGGAGGTCAGCGGCGGCCTCGGTGACGGTGCTGAGCGGAAGTTCGGCTCCGTGGATGGCCGCCGGTGAATATTCCGGCAGCCGCAGGGCGTGCGCCGTGATGGTGGTAATCGAACCGGCAACGCCGACGACGGCGGTGGCGCGTTCCAGCGGCACGGCGAGGCCCGCACGGGTGATGGCGGCATCGACGTCGGCTTCCG
>JBDTQQ010000495.1:0-2726 GCA_039932075.1 Pseudarthrobacter sp.
CGCTGAACATACCCACGGGCGCCTCCCGAACTGAATTGGGCTGATGCGAGATACTGACGCAAAAGCAGATTGTTCGAATACATGTTCGAATAAATTCAGTCTACGACGGGTCCACGGCAAAACCTAGACAGGGGTGGACGGGCAGCCAGCAGGAGGGCAGGATTATGGCATGAGCTCCCATGACGCACTCCTCAAGCACGTAAGCATCAAAGCCCAGGACAACACGCTCGTGGCCAACTTTGATATCGACGGCAACATACCGGGGGCGGGTGCGTACGTGGTGGGACTGGTGGCGTCGAGCCCAGACCATTCCTCCCAAAGACGGCTGGGCATTGAATTCTTGAACGGGGAGGCAATCGCCTTCTACTCGTTCTGCCATGACCAGACCGCCGAGGAAAATTATGACCTTTCCGGAGTGACCCATTCGGGCAACACCATCACCGGAAACTTTCCCATGGCAGCCATTCAAGGCCTGGGCAAGGGGCACTACATGACGGCGTTCAGCGAGGCCGACGGTCGCGATTTCCAGGGGGGCGTCGCGGTCGAAGAAGCGCTGTAGCGTCAGCTGTTCTCTTTGTGGACCTTCATCTCGAGTTCGATGAACCCCGAGATCATGGCCCGGTACGTGGATTCCACGATGTCCGGATCGATGTCCTTCTTTTCCGCAGCTTCCCGCACGTGCTCAATCACCCGCTCCACCCGGCCAGGTGCCCGGACTTCGGCGTCGTCGCCCTTCAGGGTTCCCGCGATCCGGATCAGGCGTTCACGCCGCGCAATAAGCGTGACAATCTGATCATCAACTTCGTCGACCGCAATCCGAACGGCAGCGAGCTGTTCCTTGTCGGCCAGGGCATCCCGATCGTTTCCTTGAATTGTTGCCATCTTCTGACAGTATCGAAGCATGCAGCCCAGAGTCGACTTCATCTCACTAGGCGTTCGCAGCGTTGACGCCTCCCGCCGCTTCTACGTGGAAGGTCTCGGCTGGCCGGTGCGCCGTGAACGCCTTGGCGACGTGGTATTCATCCAGGCCAACCACGGACTGGTCCTCTCCCTGTGGGACGCCGGGCAGATGCACGCAGAAGCGGGCGTAGGTACCCCGGGACAGGTCCCGTGCATCACCCTCAGCCACAACCTTCCCAGCACGGAGGACGTGGACCGGGTAATGGCCGAAGCCCGGGCCGCCGGCGCTGAGATCGTGGCCGAACCTGTCACCCAGCCCTGGGGCGGGTACAGCGGCTATTTTGCCGATCCGGACGGCTTCCGCTGGGAAATTGCGTACAACCCCACCTGGGCAGTGGACGACGACGGCAAGGTCACCGTTTAGGGGCACCGTCACCCTCGAGGGCAAAGCCCCCTCTAGAACAGGGCTTCCACGGGCCGGATGAGCTCCGGGGAATTGTTGCGCACGTTGCCCACCTCCCGGCCCACTGAGTCCACGTGCCAGTCGGCGGCAACGTCCTTGACATGGGCGCGGACGAGGTCCACGAGGAAGGCGGCGTCGTTGATCTGCGGATCAAGCCACGATGCCATGGTTGCCCGGTCCATGGGCAGCGGCACCCGGTCGTGCAGCGCGGTGAGCTTGCCGAACACCGTGGACTCGGCACCGGGAGGCGGAGTGTCGGCGGTGAGGATGGAGGTGGAGAGCATCCAGCGGGCCGGATCACCGTCGGCCTTGGAAGGGTCCTTCCACCATTCGTACAGGCCGGCAAACACGAGGCCGCTTCCAGATCCCGGATGGACGTAGTACGGCTGCTTTACCTTGCCGGCCCCCTGCTTCCATTCGTAGTACCCGTCAGCGGGAACAGCGCAGCGACGTGACTTCACGGCCTTACGGAAGGCAGGCTTCTCCAAAACGCTCTCGCTCCGGGCATTGATCATCTTCGCGCCAATGCCCGGGTCCTTCGCCCACGACGGCACCAGGCCCCAGCGGGCCACGTGCAGCTGCCGGACCGCTTCATCGTCAATAAGCCGTTCCAGGACAATCGGGACATCGTCCGTTGGCGCCACGTTCCATGACGGGGGAAGCTGCACCTCCTCCTCGAGCTGGGCATCAAATTCGGCCAGCAGGTCCCCCACGGCCCGGGCCATCACATAGCGTCCACACATGGCTCCAGCATGCCATTACCGGTATGCACTGTCATCCGCCGGGGCAGCCACAGGGAATAGCCCGCCGCGGGTTACCGTTGATGAGAACGAACCCCTCAACGAATTCAGGAGAGCTCCGTGGACTTTACCCCCGAGAACGGCACCATCACCATGTTTTCCACCACCTGGTGCGGCTACTGCAACCGGCTCAAGAAGCAGCTGGACGCGCAGGGCATCGGCTACACCGAAATCAACATCGAAGAGGTGGAGGGCACCGCCGAACTCGTGGAGCAGCTCAACGGCGGCAACCAGACCGTCCCCACTGTGCTTTTCCCGGACGGCACCGCCGCCACCAACCCCTCGCTGGCCGAGGTAAAGAGCCGCCTCGCAGCCTAAGTCCGGCAGCTCATGTGGTAGACAGAACGGGACCAACATCCGTGTTGGTCCCGTTCTTGTCTATCTGCATTGAGGGAGCCTTTTCGTGGTCCATAAAGTCAAAGGTGTCGTTGCCCGCTCCAAGGGCGCCCCGGTTACGCTGGAGACCATCCTGGTCCCGGAACCGGGTCCGGGCGAGGTCCTGGTGGATATCCTCACCAGCGGCGTCTGCCACACCGACCTGCACTACAAACTGGGCGGCATCA
>JBDTQQ010000496.1:0-2721 GCA_039932075.1 Pseudarthrobacter sp.
CTTCTGCGCGGATTCCGGGATTCCGCTAGACATGACTCATGGATCATTTCACTGCTCCGGACGTCCCGGGTTTCCTGGTGGGACGCATGTTGGGCCGCGGCGGAAGTTCAACAGTGTGGCTGGTCACCGAGGAAAGGAGCGGCAGGGAGTTTGCGCTGAAATGCCTCGGCAGCCAACATATGGAGGCCGTTGAAGGCATCCCGGGAGCCGGCGGCGTTGACGCCGCGCCGGATGCCGCAGCGGCCGAGGAGGAAGACGTCCGCCGTGAGATTCGGATCCTCTCGGTACTGGACCACCAGCATCTCATCAAGGCCCACGACGCCCTCCGCTTCGCGCGGCAGCCGAGGGCGGGAGGGACCGCAGAAGCCGGCGGCTCGGGGATTGGCCTGCTGCTGGACTATGCGCCCGGCGGCTCCCTCGCAGAACTGGTTGGCAGCCGCCGCAAACTCCCCGTCGGGGAGGCGGTCACCGTGCTCACCCCCATCGCGCAGGTGCTGGGTTACCTGCACGCCAAAGGGTTCACGCATGGCGACGTCTCGCCCGGTAACGTCCTCTTCACCGGGCATGGCAAACCGATGCTGTCCGACGTCGGCATTGCCAGGATGGTGGGAGATGCGTCGGCAGTGGCGGATCAGGGCACGGCTGGCTTTGTGGACCCGGCGCCGGTGGATGCAGTCCGGGCCGGGCTCCAGCCGGAACGTGATGTTTTTTCGGTGGCAGCCCTGGGGTGGTACTGCCTGACGGGTGAGCCGCCGCGGCGGAGTGCGGACCGGCCGCCGCTATCGCTTCTGCTCCCGGGGGTGCCACCCGAGCTGGCTGCAGCCCTTGAGGCTGGCCTGAACGAGGACCGGCGTCTGCGGCCTACCGCTGTTGAGCTGGCGACGGCGATCTACCGCAGCGCGCCGCCCTTGCCGATAGACCTCGCGTCCTCTGTCCATGCCACTGTCATTCCGCAGCTGCTGACCCGTCGTCGCGTTCCGGAGCGTCCCGACGGTGCTGTCCGGAACGGCCTGCGGGCCTGGCGCAGACGACTCTCAACGTCGCGCTGGTCCGGCCTCCTTGGAGTTCGTCAGGCGCTCCCTTTCCCTGCGGTGGAGGAAGCACCTGCGCCGCAACCCCACACTTCACACGCGGCTCTCCCTGCCAGGCTGACTGCGGGAGGGGAACAAACCACGCCCCGCGGCAGGCGCGCCCTACAACGGGGCCGCGCCATACAGCGGGGCACCGGCCGCCGGGGGCCCGACACACCTCCGCAACTCCCGGTCCCGGACCCGGCCACGCAACCAGTGGCTCCGCAACGCTCGGGCCGGCAGGGCGCCGGTTCCCGGAGGCCGGGCAGCCAGGAGCCGAAGGCGGCGCACAGGCGCGCGACCGTTCTGCTGGCCGCGGGCGCTGCTGCCGTTGTGGCAGGCGCCATCTGGACGGCCGGCGCATTCGGGCCGGGCGGACCGTTCGCGGGCCTGGCCGGCGTCGAAGAGCCGGCAGCCGGCAGTGGCTCGGCCCACGAAGCCCGGAACGGTGCCGGTCCGGACCCGTCCGGGCAGGCAGCGAAAGGAACCGACAGCACCGGGATTCCGGCTGCCGTCGCGGCGCAGCTGGGATCAAGGGACCCGGCCGAAGCAGTCCACGGGCTGGCTCACGTCCGCTCCTTGGCGTTCAGCTCGGGCCGGCTGGAACTCCTGGACCTTGTTAACGCTCCGGGCTCCGCGGCGGCCGTCACCGATGCACGCCTCAAGGACGAGCTCCAAGGATCCGGTCACGTCCTGGCGGGCTTCACCAGCACAGTTTCCGACGTCCAGGTTCAGCCAGGAAGTTCAGCCGGCCAGGCGATAGTGGGAATCACTTCGGCGACATCGCCGTACGTGGAACAGGACAGCTCCGGCGCGGTGGTGGCCGCGGGTTCCGCCGGCGCTGAACAGGCCCTTCGGCTCGTGCTGGTTACCCTGGATGGGCAGTGGCGGATTTCCGATATCCTCCCAGGCTCCTGAGGCTAGCGTCCGGCGACCCAGGCTGCGGCCTGGTCAAGGGAGGGGTGCTGCCACTGGAATCCTGCTGCCTTCAGAACCGCCGGTTCCATCCGCTTGCCGGACAACAGGAGTTCGTCGGCCATCTTGCCCAGGACCAGCCGGAGTGCCGGTGCCGGCACCCGAAAAAAGGCCGGACGGTGCAGCGCTGAGGCCAGCGCTGCGATCAATGAGTTCATGTCCGCTTCCTCCGGGGCGCACACATTCACCGGGCCGTGAATGTCCGAGCGCGCCAGAAACTCGAAGGCGGCGCTGATGTCCGGCAAAGTAATCCAGGGCCAGTACTGCCTGCCATTGCCCAGCGGACCGCCCACGCCGAGCCGAAGCAGTGGCAGCAGCCGTCCCATCGAGCCCCCTGAGCGGCTGAGGACAATCCCGGAACGGGTCGTGACCACGCGGACGCCGGCCGGCGCCCGGTGGGCGGCGGCTTCCCACTCCACGCAGATTTGGGCGAGGATGCCGGAACCCGGCGAGGCGTCTTCGCGAAGCTCCGCAGACCCCGAATCGCCGTAAAAATCAGCCCCGGACTGGCTGATAAAGGCCCGTGGCGGGTCATCGAGCCTGCCCATGGTCTCAACCAGGGTGTGCGTTGCCCTGAGCCGTGAACTGAGCCGCTCCTTGATCCGGGCACTGGTCCACGGACGGTCGCCTATCCCGGCGCCGGACAGGTTGATCACGGCATCCGTTCCGGCCAGCG
>JBDTQQ010000497.1:0-2713 GCA_039932075.1 Pseudarthrobacter sp.
AGATCAGGCCGGTGTAGAAGTCCACGTTCGGGTAGAGCTTGCGCTGGATGAAGTAATCGTCATTCAGCGCCTTCTCTTCCAGGCGCAACGCGATTTCAAGCAGTTCGTCGTTGCCGCCGAGCTTGCTGAGGATCTCGTGGGCCGTGGCCTTGACGATCTTGGCGCGGGGATCGTAGTTCTTGTAGACACGGTGTCCGAAGCCCATGAGCCGGACGCCGTCTTCCTTGTTCTTGACCTTCTCCATATAGTCCTCAGGCTTGGTGCCATCGGCCTGGATCTGGCGGAGCATCTTGAGCACGGCCTCGTTGGCGCCGCCGTGGGCCGGACCGAAGAGGGCGTTGATGCCGGCAGATACCGAGGCGAAGAGGTTGGCGTTGGAGGAACCAACCAGGCGCACCGTGGAGGTGGAGCAGTTCTGTTCGTGGTCGGCGTGCAGGATCAGGAGCAGATCCAGCGCCTTGGCGATGACCGGGTCCACTTCGTACTGCTCGGCGGGAAGGCCGAAGCTCAGCCGCATGAAGTTTTCCACGAGGTTGTGGGAGTTGTCCGGGTACAGCATCGGCTGGCCGATGGACTTCTTGTGCGCGTACGCGGCGATGACCGGCATCTTGGCCATCAGGCGGATGGTGGAGAGCTCCACCTGCTCGGCGTTGAACGGATCCAGGGAATCCTGGTAGAACGTGGACAACGCCGATACGGCAGATGACAGCACGGGCATCGGGTGGGCGTCGCGGGGGAAGCCGCTGAAGAAACCCTTGAGCTCTTCGTGCAGCAGGGTGTGGCGGCGGATCTTCTGGTCAAATGCTTCCAGCTCCGTGGGGCTGGGCAGGTTGCCATAGATCAGCAGGTAGGAAACCTCGAGGAAGCTGGAGTGCTGCGCCAGCTGCTCGATGGGGTATCCGCGGTAACGCAGGATGCCCGCATCGCCATCGATGTAGGTAATAGCGGAGGTGGTTGCTGCGGTGTTCATGAAGCCGGGGTCAAAGGTGACAGCGCCCGTCTGCTTGAGCAGCTTGGAAACGTCGTAACCTTCGTTTCCTTCAACAACCTTGATGCGCGGGAGCTTGAGCTCGCCTCCTGCATGGTGCAGGGTTGCGCTGTTGGTCTCAGTCATGGAGTCCCCTTCATGAGGCGCTTGGGCCTCTGTCGAAAGCTTGATCCAACCGGTGAGCCGTGGCACTGTCCCTGTTCATCCAGGAAATCCAACACCCGGGCTGCCTTCTTGTAGAAAGCCACCATTGATAGTCACTTAAAAAGTACCGCCCGATGGACTGGTGGCACTAATCGGCGGCCGTCGAAATCCCCCCAAAACGACACCTTTGTGGCGCGAGTCACATGATTGTTACGGACTCGCGGTCAACCGGGCCACTGCCGTGTCGATGCGCTCGTCTGTGCCAGTGAGCGCCACCCGCACAAAACCGTTGCCGGCGTCGCCGTAAAACACGCCCGGCCCCACCACAATGCCCAAGTCAGCAAGGGCCGCCACGGTGTCCCAGGTGTCCTCCCCTGCGGTGGACCACAGGTAGAGCCCGGCGTCGGAATCCTTGATCTCCAGTCCAAAGTGCCGCAGTGCGGGCACCAGGCGTTCACGTCGCCCCCGGTAGAGATCCTTCTGGGCCAGGACGTGCGAGTCGTCACCCAACGCCACCCGCATGGCTTCCTGCACCGGGTACGGCACGATCATGCCGGCGTGTTTGCGGCTGTTGACGAGGTTCGCCATGATGGCCGGGTCGCCGGCCACAAAGGCCGCCCGGTAGCCGGCGACGTTGGACTGCTTGCTCAGCGAATACACGGCCAGGAGGCCTTCGTGGGACCCGCCGGCAACACGGGGATCCAGGACGCTGGGAACCTGCTGGCCGCCGCGCTGGGCGTCCCAGGAGCCCCAGCCGAGCTCCGCGTAGCATTCATCCGAGGCCACCACGGCGCCCAGTTCGCGTGCCTGCGCCACCAGGGCCTTCAGGGACTCGACGTCCCGGACGCTTCCGGTGGGGTTCCCCGGGGAGTTGACCCAGATGAGGCGCACCCTGGCGCGGGTGGCCTCGTCGAGCTCGTCCAGGTGGTCCGTCGCCACAGAGGTGACCCCGGCGAGGGTGGCACCGATGTCATAGGTGGGGTAAGCCACTTTGGGGCGAACGACGACGTCGCCCGGCTTCAGCCCGAGCAAGAGAGGCAGCCACGCCACCAGTTCCTTGGATCCAACGGTCGGCATGACGTTTTTCGGGTCGAGTCCCGGCACGCCGCGCCGGCGGCCGAACCACGTCGCGATGGCTTCGCGCAGCCCGGCCGTGCCGTGCACGGTGGGGTACCCGGGGGCGTCGGCGGCCGCTTTGAGGGCCTCTTGGATCAGGACCGGCGTGGGGTCCACGGGCGTCCCGATGGAGAGGTTGACGGCCCCGCCGGGATGCTCGGAGGCCTGAGCGAGATACGGCGCCATAGCCTCCCACGGATAATCGGGCAGGCTCAGGCCAAAAGTGTTCACCGCTGATGTCACCGGCGCGGCCCGGCTCAGTTGTCTTGGTTCTGCGGCGGCAGGGCGGCAATCATTGGGTGGTCCTTACCCGTGTTGCCAATCTTCGCGGCCCCGCCGGGTGAGCCCAGGTCATCGAAGAATTCGACGTTGGCCTTGTAGTAATCGGCCCATTCTTCGGGAGTGTCATCTTCGTAGTAGATGGCCTCAACCGGGCACACGGGCTCGCAGGCACCACAGTCGACG
>JBDTQQ010000498.1:0-2711 GCA_039932075.1 Pseudarthrobacter sp.
TCCGGTTGTCTGTTCCGACGCTTGCGGAGCAGTGCCACTGTTCGTCACGCCGGGGAACAACGGATATGTGTTCGAGGCCGGGGACGTCGGCTCTCTCGAGCGCAATATGTTGAAGGTCATCAATTCCACAGACGATGACCTGCGAGCAATGTCGGCGAGAAGCCATGAACACGGCCAACGCATCAGCCCGGAACTGGCCGCCGCCAGCTTCATGTCAATACTGGAGAAGTAGCACTCGCGGTGTGATGCTGGCGCTTAACGGACAACGATGACCAAAGAGTTCTACAACGATGTATACCGCGCTGACCATCCAGCGGGCCACAGGCGCGAAACGCCTGGGCCAGTAGGCCACGGACAGGGCAGCAGCGGCGGAGCTCAACCCCATCACCGCATACAGCAGACCGGCGAGTTCGGAGGTGGCGAAGCTGGCGGAAAAAGAACTCAGGGCCGTCTGCGTGGAGCCGAAGAAAGTGCCCATGGCCACCATGGCCAGGACGGGCAGGGCAACGGCTGCAGGGATCCTCGCGGCCGCGGCTGCGGCGGCCCGTTTCAAAGGCACCGCTTTGTGGGTGGGGTGCACGGCAAAAGCGGGAACCAGCGTAATGGTCATCACAACGGCCAGGGCCAGTGGCAACCAGGGGGCCACCAGGCTGGCGAGGATACCCACCAGCGCCGGGCCGAGGACAAAGGTCAGTTCATCGGCCGTACCCTCGTATGACAACGCTGTGTCCAGATCCTGGCCGGTGTCCTTGCCCCTGTTCCGGGAGGTTAGGGCCATCCAGCGGACGCGGGCCAGCGGGCCGACCTGCGGACAGGTTGCACCGGCAAGGAAGGCTGCCACGACAAGCGGGGCAGGGAAAGACCCGTCGGCCGGAACCCAGGCCGTACCGATCAGGGCCATGACGGCCAAGGCATTGAGTACTGCGGCCACCAGGAGCACGGGCCGCTGCCCGTGGCGGTCTGCCAATGCACCGAAAACCGGTGCCCCGAGGGCAGCTCCGATCCCTACAGCCCCGGCCGCCATGCCACCCACAGCGTAGGAGCCGGCGGCGGAGGTGACCAAGGTCAGGGCGCCCACCGTGAGCATGGCCACAGGCAGCCGGGCAAACAGGCCGAGCGGGATGAAACTGCGGCCGGCGAGGTGCGGAAGCCTGGCGAAGCGGCCGGTGGGCGGTGGGGCCGAGTCAGTGGCGGTAACCGAGGCAGCGGTGGTAACTGAAGCCACCGGGGAAACCGAGTCGGTGAGGGAAACTGCTAATTCGGGTGGCACTGACACAGAAGACAGAGGTGTTGGGTTCAAGATTCCGGGCTCGTTCAGTCATGCGCATCGTCCCTCCTCCCGATGCGCGCAACCCGGTAACCGTCCGATTATATCCGGATTACACCAGCACCTCGGCGGCGGCGGAGATCCTGAGTGTGGATCCGTTTCTTCCCTTCAGGACCTGGAGCTGCGTTCCGATTCGCTGCTTCATCTCCCCCACGTGGCTGACGAGGCCCACAACACGGCCGCCGTCGCGAAGGCCTTCAAGCGCATCCATGACCTGTTCCAGCGACTGCTCATCCAGGCTGCCGAAGCCTTCATCAACGAAGAGCGTGTCGATCTGGATGCCGCCGGATTCCTGCTGAACGACGTCCGCCAGGCCTAAGGCGAGGGAGAGTGACGCCATGAAGGATTCACCGCCGGAGAGCGTGGAGGTGTCCCGGCGGTGCCCGGTCCACTGGTCCACCACTTCCAGGCCCAGCCCCGATTTCGCCCCGCGCGCGGCCTTGGCATCGGAATGCTGCAGCAGGTAACGGCCGTCGCTCATGGCCACGAGGCGTTCTGACGCCGCCAGCGCCACCTGTTCCAGCCGTGCCGCGAGGACGTAGCTGTTAAGGCTCATGCGGTAGGTGTTCTCGCCACGCCCGGCGGCGGTATCGGCCAGCGCCGTGAGCAGCTGGGCGTGTTCCCTCGGCTCCCGTGCCGATCCGGCGAGCTGCCGATACTCGGTGCCGATAATGGCCAGCGACTCGGCGCAGCGTACCGCCATTCCAGCGGCAAGATCGGCGTCGCGGGCCTCTTGGCTGGCCCCCGCGGCGGCGGCCTGGAGCTCAGCCACCAAGTCTCCAGCTACTACTGGATCTGCAGCCGCTTCCTTCAGCGCCAGCACCAGCTCCTCGGACGCGAAGAGCTCGGCAATCCGTGCCTGTTCGTCGTAGCCGGCCCGGACCTCAGCCTGCAGGGCCGTTGCCTCTGCGCCTGCCAGCAATTGCGCCCGGGCTTCTTCGGCAGTGCCGAAGCCGGCGTCCGGCAACGCCCGCTCGAGCTCCAGGCGCGCTTCCTCGGCGCGGGCGTTTGCCTTCTCCAGCTGGGCCCGGGCCTCCACAGCTTTCTCAAGCGTGGCCGCGGCCTCCTGCAACGACCGCAGCCTGCGCGTCAGGCTACGGTGGCCGCCGCGCAGGCCGGACAGGGCTTTGTCCAAGGAGGCCAGATTCTCCGCCACCTCTGCCGCCGCAGCGGCAACCTGGGCGAGCTCGGTGGCGCCGCTGTGCCTGGCAGCCTCCGCCGCTGAAATCCGGACATCCACGGCATCAATCCGTTGCCGAAGCTCTGCCAGCTCCTTCACGGCCTGCTGTGACTGGTCAGCGGCGTGACGTGCTGCTGCCACCGCCTGAACCGCCTCTTCCTCCGGGGTGTCGCCGTCCTGGCCGGCCAGGACGGCCACCAACTG
>JBDTQQ010000499.1:0-2688 GCA_039932075.1 Pseudarthrobacter sp.
CGTGGGCGTCATCGCCGTCGGCGTGCTGCTCATGGACCAGCACACTCTTGTCAAAGCCAACGACCTTAGCAAGATGAACGCGGCGTTTTTCACTACCAACGCCTTTGTCAGCGTGATACTGCTCATCACGTTCCTTGCCGGCAGGCAGGCCCCGGGCCCGGTTGATCTTGGAGAAGACCTGTGGGTCGTGGTAGCCGAACTCACCGTTCTTTTCCCCGAAAAGGGGGCCCACGAAGTTTTCGGCGTCCGAATAGGCGCCGTTCCAGCCGAGCAGATGCAGGGCGTGATCGCCCGGCGACTGGACCTTCTGGAGGTAGCCGTCAGACCAGTCCACGGGGACCGGCTTGATGTTAAATCCGACGGCGGTCAGTTGGCGGCTGAGCTCCGCGTAGATTTTCTCCGGCGTGGGAAGGTAGGGGCGTGTGGCGTTCAGCGGGTAGTAGAACCGGAGCTCTTCCCCGGCGTAGCCCGCTTCAGCAAGGTAGGCCTTCGCCTTGACCGGGTCGTGGCCCAGTTCCGGGGCTTCGTTGTTGAAGCCGCTGATCTTGGGCGGGACAAATTGTGTGGCCTTGGCCGTGTTGTCGATGAAGAACTTGCGGATCAGGGTGTCTTTGTCGATCGCCAGCTCGACGGCTTGGCGGATCTTCAGGTTCTGCAGGATCGGGACTTCCTGGTTCATGCCCAGGTACATCACGGAGAAGGGGTCGCGCTGGACAATTTGCATGCCCCGTTTAACGAGCTGATCGAAGTTCCCCACCGTCACAGCGTCGTAACCGTCGATTTTGCCGTCCAGCAGGGCCTGCAGGCGTGTCTGGGGGTGGTCGTACGTAACGAAATTGATGGTGGCGATCTGGCCGCGCTCACCCCAGTAATCCTTGTGGCTGACCAGGCGGACACTGTTTTCGTCCCAGGCAGCCAGGCTGTACGGGCCGGTTCCTACGGGATTGGTGGCGAAAGCCGAGACAGGGTTGCTGTGCCGTGTCTGGTTGAGCACGTCCGCGGTGCCAGTGGCCAGGGCTGCGGGGGAAGCGATGGCGAAGGCCGGCAGGGTGAGTGCCTGGAGGAACGACGTGAAGGGCTGGGTGAGGTCGATCCGGACGGTGTCAGGGGCCTCTGCGGTGCAGCTCTTGAAAATGGAGAGGGCAGCGTCGTCGGAATGCGCCTTGAACACACTCTTGAAAGTGATTCCCGGCGCCTTAGTTCGTAGTTCCGGGGAGAAGGCGAACCAGCGGTTGAAGTTGTGGCAAACGGCAACGGCGTTGAACGGCGTGCCGTCCTGGAAGAAAACGTCGGTGCGGAGCTTGAACGTGTAGCTGCGGCCTTCGTTCGATTCGGCCCATTCCGTCGCCAGCAACGGGGTGGGCTTTCCGGTAGTCTGGTCAACTCCCACCAGGCCTTCCAGGATTTGCCGTGTGATCCGGTAGCTTTCCACATCGCTCGAGAGCGCCGGATCCAGTCCCAACGGCTGGGACGCCGTGCCGAAGGTGAACGTTTCGGTGGGTTCCGATCCCGTGGCGGACGTTGTGGGCGCCGTGGACGACGGAGACGGCGAGGGAGTGGTGGTACAGGCCGTCAGGCCTAACGCCATGAGAACGGCGCCGGTCTTGATGACCGTTCGCCGCGATGTACTGCTGGGCACTCGTCTATCACCTCTGGGCTGTTTCTGGCCGGCGCCGCCATCTGCGGGCCAGGGACACAGTCTAATTGACGGGGCTTGGTGTTCCCGGTAACCGCACCACCCCGCGCATAGCAGCGGCCCGTTCCTGGTAGGAACGGGCCGCTGCGAGTCGCTGGCGCCGCCGGTGGCCGGCGGCAGTCCAGTGGATTACTTGGGCATCAGCACCGAGTCGATCAGGTAAACGGTGGCGTTTTTGGTCTTGACGCCGCCGCAAATGACGTTGGCGCCGTCGACCTGGAGCGCATCCCCGCTGCCGGTGACGGTGACCGAACCGCCCTGGACGGTGGCGTGGGTGCCGGCGATCTTGTCAGGTGTGATCTGGCCGGGAACCACGTGGTAGGTCAGGATCTTGCTCAGGAGGGCGTCGTCGGTCTTGAGTGTCTCGATGGTGGCTGCATCGATCTTTGCGAACGCGTCGTCCACCGGGGCGAAGACCGTGAATTCGCCGCCGTTGAGCGTGTCCACGAGGTCAACTTTCGGGTTCAGCTTGCCGGAAACGGCGGCCGTGAGCGTGGTCAGGATGGGGTTGTTTGAGGCTGCCACGGCCACCGGGTCAAGGGCCATGCCGGCAACGGAACCTGCGCCGGTGGGCACCTTCGCGGCGTATCCGGCGCAACCCGGGCCCACCAGGTTCGCTGCCGGATCCATGGCGGCGGCGCTGGCGGTCATTGACGGTGAAGGGGCCATGCTGGACGTCGTCGGCGCAGCGGACGGAGCGGAGGAGCTCGGTGCTGTCGTAGTGGATCCGCCACAAGCCGTAAGGCTTAGCAGGGCTGCAGCTGCAACGCCTGCGACGGTGAAGGATGTGCGCTTGAATGACTGCATTTCGGTTCTCCTTGTTTGTGCCGATTTCTTGCCTGCCGCAGACGTGTCGCCTGCCGCGTGACCTGTTCCGACTATCGGGCACCTGCCCTTGGCTGGTGTCTCATGGGGTATTCGGGCGGAGTTCCGGAATGGATGGGTGGATCGAAAGGACTTTCTTCAATTAGTGCTCTTGATGGACTCATTTG
>JBDTQQ010000500.1:0-2679 GCA_039932075.1 Pseudarthrobacter sp.
AGCCGATGTCCGCCGCGGAGCGGAGGTGGGGCGGTGACGCTGGCACCGGAACGCAAAGCCCCGCGTGAGCCGCTGCCCACGGGCGGAGGCGCGGGCAGCCCGGGACCTGCTCCAACCCGGGCCAGGGTGGGAGCGTATCCGTGGGCCATGGCCGGTGCGGTCACCCTGTCTGTGGCCGGTGCAGCCTTGTCCCTCAACGGTGTCCTGCGGGGGTGGGCCTGGTACCTGCCTGTCCTGACGACGGTGGTGGTGGTTTGCCTGACCCTCGCCGTCCTTCGCGCCTTGCGTGCCCAGCCGCTCCTGGTGGCGGCGGGCGGCTTCGCGTCCCTGATTGCGATCCTCACCCTAACGTTCTTCCGCAGCACCGGCATTGCCGGCTTCATTCCCTCCGGGGCGACCACGACCGAACTGGACAGGTTCATTCGCCGCGCCAGCGAGACCGTACTCGCCGAGAGTGCCCCGGTGGCCCCGAACGCGGGGATCGTGATGGTCACCTGCGCAGTCCTGGGACTGACCGTCATCCTCATTGATGCGTTGGCAGTCCCCCTCGGCATGCCAGCCACAACCGGCCTTGGCCTGCTTGCCATCATGGTGGTTCCTGCCATGGTGAAACCGCAAAGTGTAGGGGTGTGGGAATTCGGCGCTGCGGCCGCCGGCTACCTGCTGATCATGGCCTGCAGCCAATGGTTTGCGCCTGATTCCCGCACCTCGGCGGACATCGGGAAGACTCCCGGGCATCTGCGACGGGCTGTGCTGACGGGCACCGTGGCTCTCGTGGCCACGCTGGTGGTTCCGCTGGCAATTCCGGGTTTCGATCACGGTACGTTCCCTCAAGGTTCCCGCCTGAACCCCTGGGGTGCCGGCACCGGCCTGAATCCCATGATCACCCTGGGCAACAGCCTGCGGACCCCCGCCGGAACGGGCCGGATCACTTATGCCACCAGCGCGTCCGGGCCGCTGTACCTGCGGTCCGTCACGGTGGACAATTTCGACGGCGAAACCTGGGGACCCGACGATCGGGACGCAGAGCGCCGGCCTGTCTCCGGGCAGATCCAGACTGGCTACGACATCATCGCGCCGCAGCAGCGGCAGGTCACCGTAGTGGACACTGGCACGTTTACCAGCCCCTACCTGCCGTTGCCTTATGCGCCGGAATCAATTCGTGGGCTCAACGGGTCCTGGACGTGGGACCCTGCCACCCTTGCCGTCAAGGGACTCAACACCAACACGCGCGCCCAGCAATATATTGTGGCGTCCTCCGTGCCGGAGCTCACTGCCGCCATGCTCCGGCAGTCTTCCCGGGACGTGCGCGGAATCCCGGCCGAATTCACCAGGATTCCCGACGGCGTGCCGGACATAGTCCGCCGAACCGCCGATGCTGTGACCGGTTCCAGCGATAACGCGTACGCCAAGGCGATGGCCATTCAGAAGTACCTGCGCTCAGGAGAGTTCACCTACTCCCTGCAGTCCCCTGTCCAGGGCGGCTACGACGGAAACGGGCTTTCGGTGCTGGCCGACTTCCTCACCCAGAAGAGCGGCTACTGCATCCACTATTCCTCTGCCATGGCAGTGATGGCCCGGCTGGAGGGAATTCCCAGCCGCATCGCCGTCGGCTACGCGCCGGGCCGGGCCACTGGCGCCAGCGTCTCTGTTGCCGGGCAGGGGGCCCTCCCGGAGTACGAAGTGGATGCCCGCGACGCCCATGCGTGGCCGGAGCTCTACTTCCAGGGATTGGGCTGGGTTCCCTTTGAGCCCACCCCATCACGCGGAGTGGTGCCTGGTTATGCGACTGAAACGGTCAGCCCCGGCTCTCCTGGCCTCATTGAAAACAACAATGACCTGCTATCGAACGCAGCAGCCCCTGTACCGGCGCCAAGCGCCACTCCGGCGCCCCTCCCGGGTGCCGGCGGCAGCAACGACATCAGCCAGCTGCTCCTGCCGTGGCTACCGGGCGCAGCCGGTGTCCTGGGCTTGCTCCTCCTCATGGCGTCGCCGCGCCTGGTCCGCACGGGGATCCGCTCCCGGCGCCTCCAGCGGGATCCGGACAGAGCTGACGCCGTTCCGCTGGCTTGGGCTGAACTGCGCGACCTTGGCACCGACTACGGCTTGCCGCCGCAGACCAGCGAATCCGCCCGGGCCTACTCCGCACGCCTCCGGCGTTCCTCACTGCTCGGGGAGCCTGGCGGGATGGAGGACGAGGCGCATCAAGCCGTCCTCACGCTGACGGCCGACTTCGAACGCCAGAAGTACGGCCGGCCGGGCAACCCCGCATCCTCTGCGGCCAAGACTGAGCGGGTTGCACCGCGCATCTCGGCGGTGCAACAGTCGCTGCGGGACAACGCCTCGCTCCCCCGGCGGTCGCGCGCCGTCTGGCTCCCGGCATCGGTCCTGGGCCGCTGGGCCGGGCTCCCGGCAGCTCCCTTCCACGGGATCAGGACGCTGACCCGCCGGGCTGGTAGAGGCGTAGCGCGCTTCTGGTCAAAGGCACGCGGCGGCTTGTTCCGACCGCGAGGCGGCCAGTGACAAGGCGGGCTGGGGCTCCTGAGGTCAGCGGCACTTGCCGTTAGCGGCCCCCCGGTCAGCAGTTCCTCCCGGTTCAGCAGTTCCTACCCGGTTCAGCCTGCGTAAGGGTCAGCGATCCCGATGTACTGGGTGTACAGGTACTCCTCGATGCCTTCG
>JBDTQQ010000501.1:0-2672 GCA_039932075.1 Pseudarthrobacter sp.
CGGTCCTGCCAGTAGAGGTAGCGGCCAGCTTCGGCGAATCCCGCACTCGCGTAGAGCTGCTGCGCTCCGTGGTTCGCGGCGGTTACCAGCAGCCAGTATCCGGACAGCTCGCGGGCCGCGCCTTCCTTAAGGAGGGCCTGCATGATCCGTCGGGCATGGCCGCGGAGCCGGACCTCCGGGCGCGTGGCCATGCAGTACAGCCCGCCCAGCAATGCGCTTCGCCAACAACTTCCTCACCAATGCCGGCAGGATCGGCGGGTGGAAGGGCTAGGCGCCCAGCGGCGGCGGGTACGCCGTCCGCGGACCTCACCACCGCATATATCGACGGGCAGCCCAACAGGACACTGCGGGCGGTGGCGAGTTCGGAGGGACCACCACGGCCATCCACGCTCCACCAAAGGTCCAGCCATCCAGTGGAGGGCTCAGCGGAGATTTCGACGGGGGGTTCCGGCACTTTCGGTTGCGGCGCGGCGCGCCCGGGTCCCGCACCGTCTGCTGCCACAGCCTGCCACATCACGATTGTTTCGGACTGCCGGGTGAAGCCCTCCTCATCGAGGACAGCGTTCAGGGCGGCCCAACGGGGATCGTCGAACACCTGGAAGATCAGCGGCAGCCGGCGGTCCCGGTACCAGAGCCTTGCCGCCCGGAGCGCTGCCCGGTTCGCGGGCCCAGACCGAGTTGGCGCGCTGCGTCACGCCGGACGCCGCACGCAGGACCCACCCGTTGGATTCCGAACGGTCCGGAGCAGGCCAGGCGGCGTCCATCAACGGCTCCATGTCGTGCAGCGACGGGGCGCCCATGGCGAACCACCTTTCAGATGCGAAAGGCTCCCCGGGTGTGAACTGGTCCAGTTCAGCTTTCCGGGGAGCCTCTCCAATGCAGGGGCCTTGGTTACTCGGCTTTCTTGGGCTCTTCCGCTTTGACCTGCGGTTTGAAGTCCACGCCGGCTTCCTTGCGCTGCTGCGCCGTGATGGGCGCCGGAGCCTGGGTCAGCGGGTCGTAGCCGTTGCCGGTCTTGGGGAACGCAATGACGTCGCGGATGGACTCAACGCCGGCCAGCAGGGCAACCACGCGGTCCCAGCCGAAGGCGATGCCGCCGTGCGGAGGGGCACCATACTTGAAGCCTTCGAGCAGGAACCCGAACTTGGTGTGGGCGTCCTCGCGGTCCAGGCCCATCAGCTCAAACACGCGCTCCTGGACGTCGCGCTCGTGGATACGGATGGAGCCGCCGCCGATCTCGTTGCCGTTGCAGACAATATCGTAGGCGTAGGACAGTGCCGATTCCGGGTCCTTGTCGAAGGTATCCAGGAATTCCGGCTTCGGCGAGGTGAAGGCGTGGTGCACGGCCGTCCACTTGCCCGCGCCAACGGCCACGTCACCGGAAGCAACCGCAGCGGCGGCCGGCTCGAACATCGGCGCGTCCACTACCCAGCAGAAGGCCCAGTCCGCGGGGTTGATCAGGCCGGTGCGGTGGCCAATCTCGACGCGCGCTGCACCCAGGAGGGCGCGTGCAGCTGATTTCTCGCCTGCTGCGAAGAAGATGCAGTCACCGGGCTTGGCCCCGACGGCGCCGGCCAGGCCGGCACGTTCGGTGTCGGTCAGGTTCTTGGCAACGGGGCCGGCCAGTTCGCCGTCCTCCTTGAAGAGGACGTATGCCAGGCCCTTGTGGCCGCGCTGCTTCGCGAATTCCTGCCAGCCATCAAGGGTACGCCGCGGCTGGGAGGCGCCACCGGGCATGACCACCGCACCGACGTACGGGGCTTTGAAAACGCCGAAGTTGGTGTCCTTGAAGAACTCGGTGAGCTCGGTGAGCTCCACGCCGAAACGAAGGTCGGGCTTGTCCGAACCGTACCGTGCCATCGCGTCCGCGTAGGTGATGCGCTGGATGGGCGTGGGGATCTCGACGTCGATCAGCTTCCACAGTGCCTTGACGATGTTTTCGCCCAGCGAAATGATGTCATCCTGGTCCACGAAGCTGGCTTCGATGTCCAGCTGGGTGAACTCGGGCTGCCGGTCGGCGCGGAAGTCCTCGTCGCGGTAGCAGCGCGCGATCTGGTAGTACTTCTCGAAACCGCCCACCTGCAGGAGCTGCTTGAAAAGCTGCGGGGACTGCGGCAGTGCATACCAGGAACCCGGGGCCAGGCGTGCGGGGACCACGAAGTCACGGGCGCCTTCCGGCGTCGAACGCGTCAGCGTGGGGGTCTCGATCTCGACGAAACCGTCCTGGTGGAGCAGTTCGCGGGCCACCCGGTTCGCTTCGGAGCGGAGGCGGAGGTTCCGGGCGGGGCCGGGGCGGCGCAGGTCGAGGTAGCGGTGCTTCAGGCGGGCTTCCTCGCCCACTTCGACGTGCTCATCGATCTGGAACGGCAGCGTCTCGGAGGTGTTCAGGATGACCACCTTGTCCGCCATGACCTCGATGGATCCGGTGGCGAGGGCGGCGTTCTCGTTGCCCTCAGGGCGCTGGGAGACGGTGCCGGTGACCTGCAGGACATACTCGTTGCGCAGACCGTGGAAGACCTCTTCCTCACGGACCACAACCTGGGCCACGCCGGACGCATCGCGGAGATCCACGAAGGCAACTCCACCGTGATCGCGACGGCGGCCCACCCAGCCAGCCAGGGTTACGGTTTGTCCAATGTGCTCGGAGCGAAGGGATCCGAGGTCATGTGTGC
>JBDTQQ010000502.1:0-2667 GCA_039932075.1 Pseudarthrobacter sp.
CGGTGTAGTCCATCTCGCCCAGGCCCTTGTAGCGCTGGATGCCGTTGTCCTTCGGGATACGGCGGCCGGCGGCCTGGCCGGAAACCAGCTTGGCGTCCCGCTGTTTGTCGCTGAAGACATAATCATGCGGGGCATTGGACCACTTGATCCGGTACAGCGGAGGCTGCGCCAAGTACACGTAACCGTTTTCAATGAGCGGGCGCATGTAGCGGAACAGGAGCGTCATCAGGAGCGTGGTGATGTGCTGGCCGTCGACGTCGGCATCGGCCATCAGCACGATCTTGTGGTACCGCAGTTTGCTGAGGTCGAAGTCCTCGCCGATGCCGGTACCGAACGCCGTGATCATGGACTGGACCTCGGCGTTGCCCAGGGCCTTGTCCAGCCTGGCGCGTTCCACGTTCAGGATCTTGCCGCGCAACGGCAGGATGGCCTGGGTTTCCGGGTTGCGCCCGCGCTTGGCGGAACCACCGGCGGAGTCACCCTCCACGATGTACACCTCGCAGCGGGCCGGGTCTTTCGAGGAGCAGTCGGACAGCTTGCCCGGCATGCCAAAGGACTCAAGCGGGCTCTTGCGGCGGGCATTGTCGCGGGCTTTGCGGGCGGCCATGCGGGCCTGGGCCGCGGAAATGGCTTTGCGGATCACGTCCCGGGCCGGGCCGGGGTTGCGTTCCAGCCAGTCGCCCAGGCCGTCTGTGACGACGCGCTGGACAAAGCCCTTAACCTCGGAGTTGCCGAGTTTGGTTTTGGTCTGGCCCTCAAACTGCGGCTCGGCCAGTTTCACCGAGATAACAGCCGTCAGGCCTTCACGGATGTCATCACCGGTGAGGTTGTCATCCTTTTCCTTGATGATGCCCTTCTCCCGCGCGTAGCGGTTGATGAGCGATGTCATCGCGGCCCGGAAGCCCTCTTCGTGGGTGCCGCCCTCGTGGGTGTTGATGGTGTTGGCGTACGTGTGGACGCTCTCCGAATAGGCGCTGGTCCATTGCATCGCCATTTCCAAGGCAATTTTGCGGTCCTTGTCCTCGGTTTCGAAGGCGATAACGTCCTCGTGGACAACATCAACCTTCTTGCCTGAGTTCAGGTACTTCACGTAGTCGAGGAGGCCGTCGTTGTACTGATACACCACGGTGCGGTGATCGGCCGAGACTTCGCCTTCGGTAACAACACCGTCCAGGTCGAGGTCGTTCTCGGAGTCGGATTTCGTTGCCACCGGGCGCTCATCCGTGAGGGTGATGCGCAGGCCCTTGTTCAGGAAGGCCATCTGCTGGAAGCGTGCCCGGAGCGTCTCGAAATCGAACTCGGTGGATTCGAAAATGCTGGCGTCAGGGTAGAACGTCTGGGTGGTGCCGGTCTCGGTGGTTTCTTCACCCTTGACCAGGCTGCCCTGGGGCTTGCCGCCATCCGCGAAGGACATTCGCCAGACGTTGCCCTGGCGCTTAACTTCGGTGTCCACCCGGCTGGAGAGCGCGTTCACCACGGAAATACCCACGCCGTGGAGGCCGCCGGAGACGGCGTATCCGCCGCCGCCGAACTTGCCGCCGGCGTGCAGGATGGTCATGACCACTTCAACCGTGGGCTTGTGCTCGGTGGGGTGCATGTCCACGGGGATTCCGCGGCCATCGTCAACAACCTTCACACCGCCGTCGGCCCGCAGGACAATCTCGATATGCGTGCAGTACCCGGCCAGTGCTTCATCGACGGAGTTGTCCACCACTTCATAGACCAGGTGGTGCAGGCCGCGCGGGCCGGTGGAGCCGATGTACATGCCCGGGCGTTTCCGGACGGCCTCCAGGCCTTCGAGTACGGTAATATCGCTTGCGCCGTATTCCCGGGGTGTCACGGCTTCCGCCGGCGTATCGGGCGTAGGGATGTCCTCCACTGCGCGTTCCACTGCCTGGGTATCTGTATTGTCGTTAGCCACAGGTGCTGTCGACTCCTCTTTTTTCGATGATGGCCGGTGTCCACTTTCCCAAGGAAATGCGGCCACCAACAGGCACAAGCTGATGGCACTAACGAGTAGGTCGACCTGCAGAACCGATGTCCGCCTGCTGTGTGCGCGCGGAAAACGGACACAGTCAACGTTTCGCCGGCGCCCAGTTATCTGTTGTGATTCTACCGTGAAACGGGCTGCAACCCCGCATTCTGGAGCCCATGCCGACCCCCAATGTGCCTGTGCGAGGCCGTTGATCGCGGCTAGGGCGCCCGCGCGGTCCCGTCTCCGGGTTCCTATACGGCCCTTGGTCCTTAGAGCGCCCTACACGCCGTCGGACCAATATTCAAGAGCCGACGACGGCGGCTAGCCGTAGGTATCGCGGGGTCCGCGGCCGTTGACGGTGCGGCCGCCCTTGCGCCAGCTGGGTGCCGACGGACCGAGCACCTGGATGCTGGTGACCACGCCGTCGCCGAGTTCAGTGCGGAATTTCTCCAACAGGCTGATGCTCAGCAGCCTCAGCTGAGTGGCCCAGGCAGTCGAATCGCAGCGTACGTGCAGGGTGGTGTCAGTGAAACTCTCCGGCGTGCAATGTGCGGAGATTTCCGGGCCCACCAGGGTGGCCCACTCCGCCATGACGGAACCGACGGCCACCGGTGAGGTCCACCCGCGTTCGGCCACCAGCCGTCCCACCACCTTGCCAAGCCCCAGGGGATCCCGCCCGGTGGCATGGAACT
>JBDTQQ010000503.1:0-2666 GCA_039932075.1 Pseudarthrobacter sp.
GGGCCTCGATGACGGTGACCTTCTGCTCCAGGATGGTGGGCACGAGGCAGTCAACCACGCGCCCGGTGGAGGGCAGCCGGACAGCCAGGTTCCGGCGTCGGGCGTCCCGGACCATCCGGGGGAGCGTGGCGTGGAACAGTGGCTCGTCGAAGGCCGTCCAGTCGTCGTCGGCACCTAATAGCCGTGGCACGCCGGCGAGCCCGGCGGCAGAACCGGGCCCCCATGCCTGCGCATCAACAGCGACCTCCGGACCGCCGCCGGCACCCCCGCCGCCAGCACCACCCCCGCCGGCAGCGGTGAGGCGCAGCGTCACCGGGCCGTCCGGCGTCGTAAAGGCCATCCACAACCCGTCCGCCCGGAACGAAAACGAGGGATCCCCGGTGCCGCGCAGGAGTGTGCCCAGCGTCTGCTGCAGGCTGTAGGGGCCGTCCGGATGCCACCGGAGGGACGCGTCCGCGGCGGTGGCCAGCCGGGCAGGAGCGTCAGCAATGGTCATGTCTTCATCGTCCCACGGCGGCCTGACAACGCGCGTTCCGGAGCCCCTTACGGACCACGGAAGCCGGGACTAGACTCCAGGTGGCGCGGGGCGTCCGCGCCTTCCCCTCGCATCCAAAGGAGCATGCAGTGGCTGGAGTTGTGCATTTCGAGATCCCCACCGGTGACAAAGAACGGGCCAACACCTTCTACCAGAGCGCGTTTGGTTGGACCCTGGTCCCCATGCACGGGATGGACTACACCAGCGCCATCACCACCCCGTCGGACCAGCAAACAGGCATGCCCAGCGCGCCCGGCGCCATTAACGGGGCGCTGTTCCCGCGCACGGACAGCCTCAAGTCGCCCATCATCACCATCGACGTGGAGGACGTTGACGCGGCACTGGAACAGGTCGAATCCGCCGGCGGTTCGGTGGCTCAAGCCAAGGCCGCCGTTCCCGGCATGGGCTATTTCGCCTACTTCTCGGACACCGAAGGCAACATCATGGGCCTCTGGCAGACGGATTCCTCGGCCACGAACTGACGCGGGGCGGAGCCCGCCACGGCAGGCGGTAACTTTGTACCTATGAAGTACGCGCAGTCCGTCCTGGACCTCATCGGAAACACGCCGCTCATCAAGCTCAACCACGTGACGGAAGGCATCAAAGCCACTGTCCTGGTCAAGCTGGAATACATCAATCCCGGCGGCTCCATCAAGGACCGCATCGCGGTGAAGATGATCGAGGAGGCCGAACGGACCGGCAAGCTGCTGCCCGGCGGCACCATCGTCGAGCCGACGTCGGGAAACACCGGCGTGGGGCTGGCGCTCGTGGTGCAGCAAAAGGGCTACAAGTGCATCTTCGTGGTGCCGGACAAGGTGGGCGAAGACAAGCGCGCAGTCCTTCAGGCGTACGGCGCGGAGATCGTAGTGACGCCCACGTCAGTGGCCCCGGACAGCCCGCAGAGCTACTACAGCGTCTCGGACCGGCTGGTTACCGAAATCCCGGGCGCCTACAAGCCGGACCAGTTCTCCAACCCCGCGGCCCCCGCCAGCCACTACGAGACCACCGGTCCGGAAATCTGGCGCGACACGGACGGCAGGGTCACGCACTGCGTGATCGGCGCCGGCACCGGCGGCACCATCACCGGCACCGGCCGGTTCCTCAAGGAAGCCTCCGCAGACCGTGCCGAGGCCGACGGCGGCCGGGTCAGGATCATCGGCGCGGACCCCGCAGGTTCGGTCTACTCGGGCGGCACCGGGCGCCCCTACTTCGTTGAAGGCGTGGGCGAGGACATGTGGCCGGACAACTACGACAAGTCCGTGCCGGATCAGGTGATAGCCGTCACCGATGCCGACTCGTTCGAAATGACCCGCAGGCTGGCCCGCGAGGAAGGCCTGCTGGTGGGCGGCTCCTCCGGCATGGCCGTGGTGGCAGCACTCCAGGCCGCCCGCGACCTCCCCGAAAGCGCGGTGATGGTGGTCATCCTCCCGGACTCCGGCCGCGGCTACCTGGCCAAGATCTTCAACGACCAGTGGATGCGCTCGTACGGCTTCCTCTCCGGCGGCGAGGAAGCGTCCGTGGGCGAGGTCATCAAGACCAAGAACGGCGAACTGCCGGACCTGGTGCACATCCACCCGAACGAGACCGTCCGCGATGTCATCAACATCATGAACGAGTTCGGCGTCAGCCACATCCCCGTCCTCTCGCAGGAACCGCCCGTGGTGATGGGCGAGGTCCTCGGCGCCGTGGACGAGCGCACCCTGACGTCCAAGCTCTTCCGTGGCGAAGCCAAGCTGACGGACAAGATCTCCGAACATATGGGGGAGCGGCTGCCGGTGATCGGCTCGCTGGAGACCATCTCCGCGGCCCGCGAGCTGCTCTCCGATGTGGACACCGTAATGGTGACGTTCGTCGGTGCCCCCGTGGGAATCCTCACCCGGCACGACCTCCTCGCCTACCTCAGCAACTAGCTTCGAAGGAGCACCATGACTGTAGAAAACCAGGGCTTCAACACCCGCGCCGTCCACGCCGGCCAGGCCTTCGAGCCCCGGACGGGCGCCGTGGTCCCGCCGCTGCACTTCAGTTCCACCTACGCGCAGGACGGGATCGGCAACCTCCGTGCCGGCTACGAATACGGACGCGGCGGCAATCCCACCCGTGACGCCCTGCAGGAGCAGCTCGCGGCGCTCGA
>JBDTQQ010000504.1:0-2666 GCA_039932075.1 Pseudarthrobacter sp.
CCCGTCCACGACGCGCCACTCCCCGCCGACCATGACCCGGTCGGCGCGGTCGGCCGCGCACAGGAGAAGGGCGGCAACGGGATCGTGGCTTCCGGAGAACCGCAAGCCATCCAGCTTGAACAGGGCCAGATCCGCCTGCATCCCCGGTGCCAGCTGGCCAAGATCGGACCGGCCCAGCACGGCAGCCGAGCCGCGTGTTGCCCAGCCCAGCGCCCGCTCCACCGGGACCTGCGCCCCGTAGCGCAGCCGCTGCAGGTACAGCGCCTGCCGTGCCTCGAGGATCATGTTGGAGGCATCGTTCGACGCCGATCCGTCCACTCCCAGCCCCACGGGCACGCCTGCATCCTCCAGTTCCAGGATCCGCGCGGTGCCCGATGCCAGCCGCATGTTTGAGGTGGGGCAATGCGCGACGGCGGTGCCGGCGGCTCCCAGCCGGGCGATCTCGTCATTGCTGAAGTGAATGCCGTGGCCCAGCCAGGTCCGGTCCGTCAGCCAGCCGACGCTCTCCAGATAGTCCACGGTGCGCAGCCCGAACATTTCCCGGCAGAAATCTTCCTCGTCGAGGGTCTCGGCGAGGTGGGTGTGCAGCCTGACGTCCAGGCGCCCCGCCATCAGGGCGCTCTCGGCCATGATCTCCCTGGTCACGGAAAACGGCGAGCACGGGGCCAGGGCAATCTGGATCGTGGCCCCCTCGCCGCGCTCGTGATACTCGCCGATCAGCCTCTCGCTGTCCGCCAGGATCACCTCAGGCGCCTGAACTGTGGACTGTGGCGGCAGGCCGCCGTCGTCCTCTCCCAGGGTCATGGAACCGCGGGTGAGGGTTGCCCGCATTCCCAGCCTGCGGACCGCCTCCGCCTCGATGTCGATGGCATCTTCCAAGCCGTCCGGGAAGAGGTAGTGGTGATCCGCGGCGGTGGTGCAGCCGGACAACAGAAGTTCGGCCAGGGCCACCGTGGTGGCCAGCTCAAGACCGCGCGGGGTGAGCCTGGCCCACACGGGGTACAGGTTCTGCAGCCATGGGAAGAGCGGCGCGTTGGCCACCGGCCCCCAGGCCCGGGTGAGCGTCTGGTAAAAGTGGTGGTGAGTGTTGATCAGGCCGGGGAGCAGGACGTGATTTCCGGCGTCGAACGTCTCCTCACAGGGTGCGGAGGGCTGCTGCCCGGCGGCCAGGACCTCCGCTATTTTGCCGCCGCTGACCACGATGCCGCCCGAGGCATCGAGGCCATTCGCGGTGAACGCAGCCTGGGGATTTCTGATCCACAGGCGGGTTGCGGAAGGGGGCGGATAAGTGAGGGCCATGTCTGGTTCCTTGTCTGAAGGTTCCGGGTCAACTTGTTGCGTTGTGTCCCGGTGGTGAAGGTTCCAGCTCAGTGAGGCCCTGTCTGCTGATCCAGGTTGGCCGGCACTGCGAACAGCGGCGGCCCGGAATCAGCGTAAGGCAGCTGGCAAATGCCCGTCAACGCCCGCACAATGTGAAACTAAATTTCACATTGCGGAATCAAAATTCCAGAAACTATGGCGCACGCCACAATCCGGTGCTAGTCTCGATCTTGCCAAAGGCGGGCACCCGGACTCCGGGAAAGCTATCTACCAGGCGCAACTTAACCTTCAAAAGCACATGCTGAAGCCTGGTAACCGTCGCATCTGGCCCCTCCGTCCCACCTCGGTATACCGGCTTCCCGGCAAAGGGAGTCGCATCATGAGCAGCACCGTCACGGCCGAACAGTTTCTGGCCAGATCCATCCAGTTGGCCACGGCCAACGTCCTGAACAGCGGCGGGCCGTTCGGCGCCGTCGTCGTCACCGCGGACGGTCAAGCGTTCGACGGCGTCAACCGCGTCACCGCTACGAACGATCCCACGGCCCACGCCGAGGTCACGGCCATCCGGCGGGCCTGCACCGAACTCGCCACGTTTGACCTGCGCGGATCCACCCTCTACAGCAGCTGCGAGCCATGCCCCATGTGCCTTGCCTCGGCGCTCTGGGCCCGCATTGACCGCGTGGTGTTCGCCGCGGACCGGCACGACGCAGCGTCGGTGGGATTCGACGACGCCGTTTTCTACGAGTACTTCGAGAACGAGAACCGGGATGTCCTGATGCCGGTGTCCAAGCTGGAACTGGGTGATCCCCAGGCCCCCGCATCACTGGAACCGTTCAACACCTGGAACACGCTCGACTCCAGGATTGACTACTAGGGTCGGCGGCTGACATGACAATCCTCGATCAGTCCCACGAAGGCCCGCAACCGGCAACGACGCCGGCCCCCGACGCTGCACCCCACGCCAAGCGACAGGCCCGCAACACCCTGCCACCGGCGTCGAACGCTTTCCTGGACCGCTTCTTCCAGATCACCGAACGTGGTTCAACACTTGCCCGCGAATTCCGCGGCGGCCTGGTCACGTTCTTCACCATGGCCTACATCGTGATCCTGAATCCGCTGATCCTGGGCAGCTTCAGCGCGGACAACGCCCCCACCGACGTGGCCGGCGGCTGGCTGT
Source organism: Pseudarthrobacter sp. (assembly GCA_039932075.1). GTDB lineage: Bacteria > Actinomycetota > Actinomycetes > Actinomycetales > Micrococcaceae > Arthrobacter. Next base: position 2,498 of record JBDTQQ010000504.1, read on the forward strand.
CGGCCGCGCAGGTCGGCGCGGTCACCGGACTCACCGCCGGCGTGATGACCATTCTTTTCGGCCTCGTGGCCAACCTGCCGTTCGGCCTGGCTGCGGGGCTGGGCATCAACTCCTTCCTCGCGGTCTCAGTGATCCACGAGGTCACATGGCCCGAGGCCATGGGCCTGGT
>JBDTQQ010000505.1:0-2665 GCA_039932075.1 Pseudarthrobacter sp.
CCCCCTCGGTTGCGGCCATGACGTTGAGCAGCTCGGCGTCGTCGACGCGCGGAAAGCGGTTCGTGTCAGTATGGTAGAGCGAGACCTTGTAGCCCACCACTCCGGCCTCCGCCATCGGTTCGGCCTCTCGCCACCCGCCGCCGGGCCAGAGCGTGCCCAGGAGGGCGACGTCGGTGACCGCCTCACGGGTGATGATCTCGCGCTTTCGGTTAACCAGGCCCGCGTCCCTGACGGGACCGGTCCGGTCGAAGGGCATCTCGACGATGGTCGTGACTCCGCCTGCCGCGGCAGAGCGTGTCGCAGCGAGCATGCCCTCGCCCTCGTGGGAGTAGCAGTGGACGTGGGCGTCGATCGCGCCGGGGAGGACGTAGGCATCGCCGACGTCGATGTGGCGGGCTCCGTCGAGTTCGGCTTCGCTCCTTGGGGAGCCGGAGGTGACGCGGTCAATTGTCTCGCCGGAGATCCATACCGAGCCCTTGCCGTAGCTGCCGTTGGGAAGGCGCAGCGTCCCGGTGACGACGAGCGTGGGGCGTGGTGAAGAATTCATGCTTCGAGTGTGACGGGGGCCTCTGTCGAATACCAAAGGGATTCCCGCAGATTGAGAATCTGCCTGACTCGGGCCTGACGCCGACCGGCGTATGGAACGGCTAACAGAGCGCACGACGGATCAGATGGCGTGGCCCTCCAGCAGCACTTCCTGAACATTCGAGTCGTGTCGGTCGTGTCAAAATTGCAGGAACTGAAAGCAGAGGTTCCATGGCCCTACAACCAAAGGATCTCCGGCCTTGGCCGAGCAGGTCTACGAACAGATCACCGCCGACATCGCCACTGGCCGCAGCATGTCCGGCAGTGCTGTGGTCCAGGAACAGGTGGCGGCCCAATACGGCGTATCGCGCACTCCGGTCCGGGACGTACCTACACGCCTAACGCTGGAAGGGCTGACTACGCTGGTGCCCGGGCGTGGTTATATCGTCAACCAACTCGACGAGCGCGAAATCGCTGACGTTTTTGACGTTCGGTACGCCCTCGAGGCTTTGGCTGTCCAACGTGCATGCGGCCATTACACTTCCCAGCAGATGCTCCGGATGAGCAGCCTCACGGAGGGGACTGCGATCATCGACCCCTCAGATAATCTCGAATTATTCCGGCTGGGTCAGGCATTTCACATAGCACTCGTGGAGCCTGCGGGATACAGCTTCCTGCTCAGCGTGCTCACGTCGGTCTGGAACGATCCCATTCAGAAGCGAATCATCATGACGTTCAGGCAAGGCATCGATTACCAGAAGAAGGTCGTGGACGATCATCGCCAAATTCTGGAGGCACTGAAGAAGGAAGATGCTGACCGGGCAATAAACCTGCTGCGGCATTGCCGCGACGCGACTGACCCCACCCGCTCCCAGCCGCTACCGGACTGAAGTACTCACGGAGTGATGTTTGGCTCTTGCGTCCGTTAATCGTTGACGCGGATCCGTTGACGGCCTGCATTGATTTTTGACTTTGGGGGTGCGGCGTATCGGTGCCCTGGGTAGGTCTCGTCGCCGAAACGGCACTCATCGCCACTGCCGGTCGGCAGATTCTAGCGAGAACCCTGGTTGGCTTCGGCCGCCAACAGGAGTACAAGATGACTACCTTGATGCGGCATTTCGCGCGCATTCCGCCCTGTTCGAAGACTCCAAAGCCCGTTCACCCGTTCCAAAAAGCGCCACCGCAGCGCGGTGCTGGCTGTTCTCGTGATGGCCAGCCTCACCTGACTCGGCGCTACAGCGCAGGCGACCCCCGCGCACACCGGGTCGCCGTACACCGCGGGTGCGCCGGCGAACGGTGACCAGTACTTTCCGCATGCCGGTAACGGTGGTTACGGCGTCCTCCACTACGACCTCGACCTCCGCTCCGCGCCGCCGTCGGACCCTGCCCTACTCCAAGGGCACCTCACAGCCACCATCACCTGCAGGCCACCGAGGATCTGGAATCGCTCAACTTCGACCTGCGGGGCCTGGAAGGTACAGCAGCCCGGGTTCGACGGCACGGATGCCAAGTACGGGAAAGCGCACGACGGCGGCCCCTCCGAATGGGCGCAGGTGCAGGACGACGCAAATCGCGTCTGGGAGCTCAGCATCGGCCTGCGGCCGGAACTGGAAGCCGGACGGGTTGCCACCATCGTCGTCGAGTATCGGGGCATCACCGGTCGTCCCGTTGACACTACGGGCGCACTCTACGGGTGGGTCACGACTGCGGACGGTGCGGTGGCGGTCAACGAGCCGGACGGGCCCTGGAGCTGGTACCCGGAGGCGGGGTCGACCACGTGGACATGGAGCGCGGCACGCCCGATGGCCAGTTCAGCGTCAGGCATTGGGGACTTTGCCCTGTCGTACGACGTCGGCCCCCGGCGGCTGCCTCTAAGGATCTCGCGCTCATTAAAGCCCCGCCCGTGCAACAGCACCACCAAGGGTGCGGCCGGATCGGTTGATCCTGCCGCCGCCACAACGTGCTGGGCGCTCGCGGAGGATAAGCGGGCGGCACCGGGGTCAGCGGGGAGGTTCATGAGTAGTCCTTAATAAGGTTGAGCGGGTCTATTAGTTGAAGATGCAACCAGTAGACCGTCTTCCAGGACAGCTGTCAATGCTGGGTGCCATATATCCGCGCCCGCGTCAGTTTGAATCCATTA
>JBDTQQ010000506.1:0-2663 GCA_039932075.1 Pseudarthrobacter sp.
CCCCCTTCACCAAGGACGGCGCCGTGGACTATCGGCAAGCGGCGGAGCTGGCCACCAGGCTCGTGGACGAGGGCTGCGACGGCCTCGTGGTCACGGGCACCACCGGGGAAACGTCCACCCTTTCGGACGAAGAAAACCTTGGCATGTTCCGCGCCGTCAAGGAGGCTGTGGGAGACCGTGCCGCCATCATTGCCGGTACCGGTACCAACGACACCGCGCACTCCGTGCACCTCTCCCAGCAGGCGGCCGCGCTCGGCGTCGATGGCCTGCTGCACGTCACGCCGTACTACAACAAGCCCAGCCAGGGCGGCGTCCGTGCACACTTCGAAACCGTCGCGTCCTCCACCGATGTGCCGGTCATGCTTTATGACATCCCGGGCCGCTCCTCCATTCCGATCGAGCCCGAAACCATGATTCGCCTGGCCCAGCACCCGAACATTGTCGCGGTCAAGGATGCCAAAGCCGATTTCATGGCCGCCAGCCGCGTGATGGCAGAGACGGACCTGTACTTCTACTCGGGAGATGACGGGCTGACGCTGCCTTGGATGTCCCTGGGCGCCGTCGGACTGGTGGGCGTGACAACCCACATCGCTACCCGTCGCTTCCGTGAACTGATCGACGCCGTCAACGCGAACGATCTGGAAACCGCCCGCAAGATCAACTTCGAGCTGCTGCCCGTGGTCCGGGCTACGATGACCCGCGTCCAGGGAGCCGTTGCAGCCAAACAAATTCTTAAATGGCAGGGAGTCCTGCCCAACTCGATTGTCCGTTTGCCCCTCGTGGAGCCGGACGAAGCCGAGATCGAAACCATCCGCGAGGACTTGGCGGAAGCGGGGCTGGTCTTTTCCTGAGGCTAAGACCGGCACCCTTCCGCCTGGAAAGTAGTGCACTATGACCCAAACCGCCCTTCCCGGCCTTGTCACGCCCCCACGCCTGCCGCAAGGCACCCTCCGCATTGTTCCGCTTGGCGGACTGGGGGAAATCGGCCGGAACATGGCTGTCTTCGAGATCGACGGCAAGCTGCTGATCGTCGACTGCGGTGTCCTCTTCCCGGAGGAGACCCAGCCCGGCGTTGACCTGATCCTGCCCGATTTCTCCTACATCGAGGACCGGCTGGACGACATCGTGGCCGTTGTCCTGACCCACGGCCACGAGGACCACATCGGCGCCGTTCCCTACCTCTTGCGGCTGCGCGCCGACATCCCCCTGGTGGGCTCACAGCTGACGCTGGCCCTCATCGAGGCCAAGCTGCAGGAACACCGGATCCGTCCGTACACGATGACCGTTGAAGAGGGTCAGGTCGAAAAGTTTGGCCCCTTCGAATGCGAGTTTGTCGCCGTCAACCACTCCATCCCCGACGCTTTGGCAGTGTTCATCCGCACGGCCGGCGGCACTGTCCTGCACACGGGCGACTTCAAGATGGACCAGCTGCCCCTGGACGGCCGGATCACCGACCTCCGGCACTTCGCCAAACTGGGTGAAGAGGGCGTTGACCTCTTCATGTCCGACTCCACCAACGCCGACGTTCCGGGCTTCACCACCGCCGAGAAGGAAATCGGCCCAACGCTGGAACGGCTCTTCGGCCAGGCCAGCAAGCGCATCATCGTGGCGTCCTTCTCCTCGCACGTCCACCGCGTCCAGCAAGTCCTCGACGCAGCGGCCAAGCACAATCGCAAGGTGGCCTTTGTGGGCCGCTCCATGGTCCGCAACATGGCCATTGCCGCAAAACTCGGTTACCTCGACGTTCCCGAGGGCCTCCTCGTGGACATCAAGAACATCGACAACCTGCCTGACAACCGCGTTGTACTGATGTCCACCGGATCGCAGGGCGAACCGATGGCCGCGCTTTCCCGCATGGCCAACGGGGACCACCGCGTGGTGGTGGGCGACGGCGACACCGTGATCCTGGCGTCCAGCCTGATCCCGGGTAACGAGAACGCCGTGTTCCGGATCATCAACGGCTTGCTGAAACTGGGGGCGGACGTCATCCACAAGGGCAACGCCAAGGTCCACGTCTCGGGACACGCAGCTGCAGGCGAACTGCTGTACTGCTACAACATCCTTGAGCCGCTCAATGCCATGCCGGTACACGGCGAGACCCGGCACCTGATCGCCAACGGCAAGATCGCCATCGAATCCGGTGTTCCCACGGCCAGCGTCATCCTTGCCGACAACGGCACCGTCATCGACCTCAAGGACCACCGCGCCGACGTGGTGGGCCAGGTCGAAGTGGGCTTTGTCTATGTCGACGGCTCCAGCGTCGGTGAGGTCACCGAAGCTGACCTCAAGGACCGCCAGACGCTCGGAGATGAAGGCTTCATCTCCATCATCACGGTCATCCACCGCGCCACCGGCAAGGTGGTCTCGGGACCGGAGATCCACGCCCGCGGTGTGGCCGAGGACGATTCTGTCTTCGACGAGATCATCCCGAAGATCAACGCCGCCCTGGAAGAAGCCGTGCTCAACCGCACGGACCACACCACGCACCAGCTCCAGCAGGTTGTCCGCCGCGTTGTCGGCACCTGGGTCAACCGCAAGCTGCGCCGCAAGCCCCTGATCATCCCGGTGGTCCTGGAGGCCTAAGCGCCCACGCACAGTACCGGAGCGGCCTTCCCCGCCTGCCCCAGCCACCCGGCTGCCGCAGGCGGGGGAGGCCGCTCCGG
>JBDTQQ010000507.1:0-2660 GCA_039932075.1 Pseudarthrobacter sp.
GCCAACTTGGCCGTGCGCACGTCTCCCCTGACTGGCGGCATGGGCTCAGACCCCGCCCTGCCTTGAGGCTCTTGAAACCGGGCCTACCGAACCACGCGCTCATGCTTGCGGACCGGGCACCCGGCTACTTGCTTCCGCTCATCGTCGCTGCCACCTTGGGCCCGGCGGCGACGGCAGCCTGGTACATCGTGTGGATGATGGCCTCTGCGGTCTTCTTTGTGCCGCAGTCCGCCGGGTTCACGCTCCAGACGGCCTTGGCAGGCCCACGATCGAAGCCTGGCCTCGTCGCCTCCGCGATGCGCGCCAGCCTCCTCCTTACCCTTGCGGCCGGCCTGATCCTAATGCTTGCCGGGCCCTTCCTCCTTAGCTTCCTCGGTCCGCAGTATGCCTCGGCCTGGGTGCTGCTACCCGTACTGGTTCCTGCGCTGCTGCTGAGCTGCTTCACCCAGGTTTACTACGGGCTGTGCCGCGCCCAGGGGCGTCTGGTGGAATCTACATCCGTTGCTGTGGTGGCCGCCATCCTGGTCGTGGCACCGTCTGCAGCAGTTGCCCAACAATATGGCCTGACCGGCGTTTCTGTGCTCTGGTCCGTCGCTCAGGCGGCGGTTGCGCTGATCGCCGTCCGACGTCTGATCACGCTGACCCGAGAGATGCCCGCTGCCGCAACCGGCGGGGTCCCTTCGGCGGCGCACCATGAGCCGACTGGAATCGAGAAACCATGACACACGACACGGCAGAAACTGTACCTGTGCGCACGGCGCCCGGGCGGGACGAGCACGCTCGACACAGCGGTGCAAAACCTCCCACGGACCGCAACCTCGGGCTGACCCCCAGCTGGAAAGTCGGCGCTCTAGCGGCCGCGGCCGCGGTGGCCCTGGTTCTTGGGATCTGGAGCATGACCCGCGTTGATCCTCAACAGATCGGCGGCTGGGGACTCATCAGCGCTCTCCCCCTTACTTACTTCGTGGCGCTTGCCCTCAGCCTGGCCGGATTCGTGGCCTCGCTTGGCCTGCGGCGCTTCGTTCCGCGGCTCCTGACCTGGCAGGTCCTGGTCCTGGTACTCATCCTGCATGGCGCCGACCCGGTCATCCATGGTCTGCCACGACTCGAAGCAAGCTTCCGGCACTTGGGGATTGCCGACAACATATCCCAATCCGGACAACTTAATACGGGTCTGGACGCATATTTCAACTGGCCCGGCTTCTTCGATGTGCTGGGGATGCTGTCGGGGGCAACCGGAGTGACGGACCTAACTGGTATCGCAACTTGGGCCCCCGTCGGGATCAACGTGATCCTACTGGCGCCGCTCCTGGCGCTCGCGACACGGTTGACTTCAAATCCGAGGCAGGCGTGGGCGGGTGTGTGGGTCTTTTATCTGACCAGTTGGGTTGGCCAGGACTATCTGGCTCCCCAGGCCTACGCCTTCGTTCTTCTGCTGACCCTGCTGGCCCTGCTTCTCAGCGTCTTCAGTGGATGGGCGTGGCCGACGGACCGAAACCGGTTCTGCAGGTGGCTTGCCCGGGGTGTATCCGGACTGGACGGCCCGATGGCCACGCAAGGAATAGTCAGGCCGTCCAAAGTGGACGCGGCTATCCTCGTGGTGGTCTGCTCACTGATTCTCGTGGCGATGACAACGTCGCACCAGCTCACGCCGTTTGCAGTGGTCCCTTTCTTGGCCGTTTTACTGCTCACCGGCCGGCTGCGGCTGCGCTTCCTGCCCGTTCTGGCGGTGGTCCTGCCGGTGGGTTGGCTGCTCTTCGCCGCTTCAGCGTACCTCCAGGGACACACCGGCCAGCTCTTCGGTTCCTTCGGCGACGTCGGGGCCAACACTCTGGGGGCGCTGTCCACAAAAGTGTCCGGCAGCGATCCACACATGTTTGTGGTCTACACCCGGCTAGCGGAAGTGGCGTTGGTATGGGTCCTGGCCATCATCGGCGCTATAACGGGCTACAAGCGAAAGACGCCCTGGCTTGCCGCCGCGGCCGGTACACTCGCACCGCTGTTCCTTATTCCGGCGCAGCCGTACGGCGGCGAGCTGCTTCTTCGCCTGTACCTTTTCAGCCTGCCTTTCGCGGCATGTCTCGCGGTCCTGCCTCTGATGTCGGACAAGATCATGGCGTCGGACCGGACCGGGGGCCTGGGCTTGAAGCGGGCTCTGATCCTGCTGCTGCTCGGCGGTCTGCTCGCCGCAACCACCATCGTGACCCGCTATGGAAACGACAGCATGGAGAGCTTCAGCGACGACGAAATCGCCGTCGTGAACCACCTGTACTCGACGGCCCCCACGGGATCAATACTGATCGAAGCGGTGCGCAACACGCCGTGGAAGGCCCAGCACTATGCGGACTATGACTACCGGGCACTTGTGGCTGCCGAGGCAAGGCCCGGCGCGGCCCCGCTCACGTGCGACCCGGTCAACGAGATCGCCCGCAACTCGGGGGCGTACCTGATTGTCACCGACAGCCAGCACGCGGCCGCCGATCTTCGCGGCTCGACTCCAGCAGATGACCTTAAGCACTTCATCGCCACCTGCGGCCTCTTCCTGATCCTCTTCAAGAACCCTTGGCCGCTCCTCCTCTCCCTCCCCGTCCTCGCCTGGATCGCCCTCTACTCGTACACCAAGCGCTTCACCGCCGCCTGCACATCTTCCTCGGCGGCGC
>JBDTQQ010000508.1:0-2653 GCA_039932075.1 Pseudarthrobacter sp.
GGTGCTGCACGGTGACGTCCAGGGCGGTGGTGGGCTCGTCGGCCACCACGATCCGCGGCGAGCGGGAAAGCGCCATGGCGATCAGCACACGCTGGCGCTGGCCGCCGGAGAGTTCATGGGGGTAGCTGGCCAGGGTGCGGACGGGGTCCAGCTTGACCATCTCGAGCAGTTCCGTGGGGGTCTTGCGTCCGCCGCGTCGTGTCAGCTGCTCCAGTTGGTCTTTGATCTTCATGGACGGATTCAGCGAGCTGAGGGCGTCCTGGTAGACCATGGCGATCTGCTTGCCGCGAAGCCCCTCATAGGCTTTGACGCTGCTGTTGCCGGAAACCGGGTCCAGCAGTTCCTTGCCGTCGAAGGTGATGGAGCCGGATATTTTGGCCGTCTTGGGCAGGAGGCCCATTATGGCCAGCGAGGTGATGGACTTGCCGCAGCCGGACTCGCCCACCAGTCCCATCGTTTCGCCTTCGCGGACAGTGAAGGAGACGTTGTCCACGATCGCGGTGTCGCCGAAGCGGCCCGGGAAACGGATCGAGAGGTTCTTGACCTCCAGGACAGTGCGGGCTTTGTTCGGGACCTGCGGGAGCCTGTCCGTGCGGCCTGCTTCGACTTCGGCCAGCAGTTTCAGCTCCTGATCCAACAAAGCGTTGGGGTTGGCGAGTGCTGCCCCCCAATCCCGCAACAGCCCGCGCTCCAGTACTGCTTCGCCGGTGGAAGGCCGAAAGGCGTCGAGTTCATGCTGTTCCACTACCGATCCCTGAGCTACGGATGTACCGATCTCGGTGTCGACGGCGACGGCGGGCGCCGCGGCGGAGGAGCCGTCGTCGTCCCTCACGACGGAAGCCCGGCGGAGCTTCGGGTTCACCATAGCGTCGGTGAGGCCCTCGGCGAGGATGTTCAGGGCGAGCACAGTCAGCAGGATGGTCAGGCCGGCGAAGGTGGTGGCCCACCAGCCGCCGGAGAGCACCAGGTTGCGGCCGTAGGAGATCACGTTGCCCCAGGACGGTGCGGGGTCCTGGACGCCGGCGCCCAGGAAGGACAGCGAGGCCTCGAGGATGATGGCGTCCGCGACCATGACCGTGGCGAACACCAGGACCGGGGCCGCGGTGTTGCGCACGATGTGCTTGAGCAGGATGTAGAAGCGGCCCGCGCCGATCACCCGTTCGGCGCGGACGTAGTCCTCGCCGTACTGCGAGAGCACGTTGGCGCGGACCACGCGGGCCAGTTGCGGGGTGTAGATGATCGCTATCGCGATGATGATGGTGGGCACGGAGTTGCCGAAGGCCGCGAGCAGGACGGCGGCCAGGGCGATCCCGGGGAACGCCATCAGGATGTCCATGAGCCGCATGATCGTCTCGTTCACGGCCTTGCTGGAGGTCGCGGCGAGGGAGCCCAGGAGGGCCCCGGCCGCCACGGCCAGCGCCACGGCGCCCAGGCCGATCATCAGCGAGGACTGCGAGCCGTAAAGCAGGCGGGAGAAGATATCGCGGCCCAGCCGGTCGGTGCCGAACAGATGCTCGCCGCCCGGCGCGGTGGCCGGGATGAAGGACTCCAGCGGGTCGTGCGGGGCGATGAGGGGCGCGAAGATGGCGGCAAGGATGATGACCATCAGGAAGACAAGGGCGGACCGGGAGCTCCAGGGCAGCGCCTTGAAACGGATTCCTGGGGCGCTCAGGCGTTCAGCGAGTTTGCTGCGCATGGGTCAGACCGTCCTGATTCGAGGGTTGATGAGCAGGTAAAGAAGGTCGACGGCGATGTTGACCAGCACGAAGGTTACGGAGATGGTCAGGACCACGCCCTGGACGAGGTTGACGTCCAGGTTAGTGATCCCGTTGAGGATCAGCTGGCCCATGCCCGGCAGGGCAAAGATCATTTCGATCACGACGGCGCCGCCCAGCAGATAGCCGATCCGCAGCCCCAGCACCGTTACCGGGGTGACCAGGGCGTTCCGGAGCACGTTCTTGGAGACCACCTCACGGTAGGGGACGCCGTTGCCGATGGCCGTGCGGACGTAGTCGCGGTCCAGTTCCTCAACCATGGACGTGCGGACCACCCGGATCAGCGAAGCCGAGACCGGGATGCCCAGGGCCAGGGCCGGCAGTGCCATGGAGTTCAGCCACCCGCCGAAGCCGGATTCCGGCGTCGCGACGCCGCCCGAGGGAAAGGCCGGGCTCTCGCCCAGGGCGAACCACTGGATGAGCAGGATGCCGAGCCAGAAGGACGGGGTTGCGACGGCAGCGATCGAGAAGATCCGGACCAGCTGGTCCTGCCATTTGTCCCGGTAGAGGGCCCCCACGACCCCGAACGCCAGGGACAGGACAACCGCGATCAGCACTCCCAGGAAGGTGAGCTGAAGGGTCAGCGGGAAGGCCGATCCGATCATCGCCGCCACGGACTTCGCCGGCGGCGTGGTGACGCCGAGGTCCAGCTGGAGCAGCCTGCCGAGGAAGCGGAAGTACTGCAGGACCAGCGGATCGTTGAGCCCGTTGTTCTGGCGGTACTGTTCCTTGGCTTCCTCGCTGGCCCCGTCGCCGAGGGCGCTGCTGGCCTGATCGCCGGGGGCGGCCTGCAGGACTAGGAATACCAGCAGGGTAATGCCCAGGATCATCAGGGCCAGTGCCGCAAGCCTGCGGCCCAGCAGACGCAATATCGTGAC
>JBDTQQ010000509.1:0-2634 GCA_039932075.1 Pseudarthrobacter sp.
GAGGGGCCCGGTTTCGTCGAAGAGTTCGGGCACGACGGCGGCGCTTCTGTTGGTGCCTGCCCGGGCCCACGTGCCGATCACCTCTCCCCCGGCGACGATGGTCTTCTTGAACACACCGTTGCCGCCGGGAACGATCTTGTTGGCGTGCTCCGGCGCCAGGACCAGGCTCCTGTCCATGTAGCCGAGCAGGAACTCGTCGAAGCCTGGCAGCAGGAGCACCGACCGCTGGCCGGGCACACCGGCGTCGAGCAGCGCCGCGGTTTCGGGCGACATCCAATAGATGGCCCCGGCGAACTCGAGGTCCACCAACTGCCCACTGACCTGTTCCAACGCAACCCGCACCTCGGGCAGTGGAAGCTGCGTCCACCAGGCAAAATCGCGGACAGTGGCAGGGCCGTGGCTGCGGAAATAGCGCAGCATGAACTCGGCGATGGCCTCCTGGCGCTCAAGCACCCGCGAAACCGGTATCCACTCGTCGAACGCCACCAGGAGCGGCTGGTTTCCCGCCAGCGGGCCTTGGACAAGCCATGCATGGCGGCACAGCGACCCCAGGATATGGATCCCCCGCTGGCCTGTGGTGGGCTGCCCAGCGGCTTCAAACAAGGCGAAGAGATCATGGCGGCTGACTGAACCGCCGCCGGCCACACGCTCCAAAGCCACGTCACGGCACTTTTCGATGTCCGCCCACGTGATGTCCAGTTCACGGTGCCTGCCGGCGACCACGCGGTGAAGTCGTTCCGCCGTGAGGTCCAGCATCCATCGCAGATCCTCCGGGGCCACCAGGTGCAGCGTGCCACGCATCGGCCAGGAGCGGACAACGCTGCCGTCATCGAGGGCGGCCCGGACGTCCGTGAGCCCTGCCCCGGGGACCCGGAGGCCGATGGCCAGCAGTGACGCCTGCAGGTCCTGCGCCTGGGTGGCCGTCATCCAGCGGACAGCCTCCGCAACTGAACCCGGCTTCGCAGGCCCGAGCAGACCCTGTGAGGCCAGCCGGAGCCTGCCCATGACCTTGCGGCTTGCCCGATTCGCTGCCATGCGCCCATCCTAGATGCCATCCAGATAGGGAAATGTTCCTGGAGTTGGGCGCCGACACGCATTCGGCATGTCGCGCACGCAGCCCTCGCCACGCCGACCTGCCGACCTGCTGGCCTGCTGGCCTGCTGGCCTGCTGGCCTGCTGACCTTAGAGTGTCAGGCCGATCAGCAGCGGTTCAGGGTGCAGTTCAATGCCAAAGCGTTCGACGACGCCGGCCCGTACCTCGCGTGCGATCGCCAGCATGTCCTTGGCACGGGCTGAGCCGCGGTTGGTAATGGCCAGCGTGTGCTTGGTGGACAGCGAGGCGCGGCCGCCCGAGGCGCTGTCCGGTTCCAGGCCGTAGCCCTTGCCGAACCCCGACTGGTCGATCAGCCAGGCCGCGGAGAGCTTCACCATCCCGTCGACGCCGGCAGGATACTGCGGCGCCGAGTCAGGCAGCCCGGCAGCCACCTCCAGGGGAACAACCGGGTTGGTGAAGAACGAGCCGGTGGAATAGGTGTCCCGGTCCTCAGGGTCCAGCACCATACCCTTGGAGGCCCGCAGGCGGAGCACTTCACGCCGGACGTCGTTGGAGTAGGCACGCTTGCCGGGTTCAACCCCCAGGGAGCGGGCCAGCTCGGCGTAGCGGATGGGCGCACTCATCCTGCCCAGTGGTAGCTGGAACTCAACGGTCAGCACAACGTAGCGCGGCGAGCCGTCCACGGTCGTCTGTTTCAGGACGGAGTCGCGGTAGCCGAACTGCAGCTCTGAGTTGGTGAAGGTCTGCAGAGCGTTCCGGCTCCGGTCCCAGGTTCGGACCGCTGCGATGGTCTGCGAGACATCCGAACCGTACGCGCCGACGTTCTGCACGGGAGTGGCACCTGTTGCACCGGGAATGCCGGAAAGCGCCTCGATTCCGGACCAGGCATGCAGCACAGCGTGCTCCACCAAGGCATCCCAGTTATGACCGGCCTGGACCACCACGGCGACCCCGCCGCAGGAGTCCTCGGCGTTGACGACGAACCCCTCAGAGGCGATCCTGACCACCGTGCCGGGGAACCCGTCGTCGGAAATCAGGAGGTTGGAGCCGCCCCCGATGATCAGGAGCGGCTCGCCCGCGGCGTCCGCGGTGCGGACGGCGTCGATGATCTCCGCCTCGGTCCGCGCTTCAACATACTTGCCGGCGGGACCCCCGACGGCGGCCGTGGTCAAGTGGGAGAGCAGAGTGGAAGTCACCCATCCACACTATCGGGAAATCGTGGCGAGTTAGTGGGCAGCCGCGTCAGGACAGCCTGACCACTGCCTGGGCCTTCATCAGCACTTTCTGCCCCGCCGCAACCACGGTGAGGTCCACGCGCGCGGTGCCCGCATCGGCGTCGAGCTTTCCAATGGCGCCGCTGACCTCGATGGTGGCCCCGGGCTCGTCGGTGCCGGTGGTGTCGGTGACCAAAACCGGTTTCGTGAAGCGGGTCTGGAAGTCGACGACGGCGGCAGGGTCACCCGCCCAGTCGGTCACCAGCTGCACCGCGGCACCCATGGTGAACATGCCGTGGGCGATGACGCCGGGCAGTTCCACTCCGGTGGCAAATGCTTCGTTCCAGTGGATGGGGTTGAAGTCGC
>JBDTQQ010000510.1:0-2626 GCA_039932075.1 Pseudarthrobacter sp.
TCACCGAGTGGAAGCTTCCCGCGCGTCCGGCCTGGACCCCGGAGACAGCGTCCTCGACGACGACGCACGCCTCACTGGGCAGGCCCAGCAGCCGGGCGGCATACTCGTAGGTCGCCGGGCTGGGCTTGCCGGGCAGGCCTTCGGCGACGGCGACGACGCCGTCGACCACCACCGGGAAGTAGTCAGAGAGTCCGGCGGCCTTGAGCACTGCCGGGGCGTTGCGGGACGAGGAGACGACGGCGACCTTGAGCCCGCGGGCCAGTGCGGCGTCGATGAACCGCACGGAGCCGGCATAGGGCTTGACCCCTCCGGCCTCGACAATGTCGTTGAAGACCTTGTTCTTGCGGTTGCCCAGGCCGTGGACGGTGTTGTTCGCCGGGTCGTCATCCAGCGGGCCTTCGGGCAGGACGATGTTGCGGGAGGCAAGGAAGTCGCGGACGCCGTCGAACCGCGGCTTGCCGTCGATGTGGTCGAAGTAGTCGCTTTCACGGTAGTCGGGCGCCTCGGGCACCGTCTGGAGGAAGCCGTCGAAGAGCTCCTGCCAGGCGCGTTCGTGCACGATCGCGGTGGGGGTCAGGACGCCGTCGAGGTCAAAGAGGATGGCGGAGGCCCCGGTCCAGCTCGAAGGGGTGCTGTCGGAATGCTCAGTCATGGATCGGTTGTCCTTTCAGACGGCGGTAGCAAAATCGGTGGGGGGCCACCCGCCGGGTGGGCAGTGGACGCCGGCAGGGGAAGGCCCGGTGGCGGGGAAATACTGGAAGGCAAACGCTGGAGGGGTGAGGCCGCCCCGCTCAGCGCCGGCGGGTGCTCTTGCGCTCTGTCAGTTTGGTTTCCCAGCATGCGAACGCGCCCTGACCGGCTACCGGCTGGGAGATGGTGCTCAACCCCAGGAACCAGCTCACGGAACCGGTGCTTCCGCCGGCCAGCCGGGAGGCTGCCGGGGAGGCCTTAACGGAGACGTTCGGGAGAGTCCGGAGAGGGCGGCGACATCTTGGTTGGTGACGCGCGGCGTCTTGGCCTGCAGCACAGGGCTCAGCCCTTTCTTCCCCCTGAAGTAGTGGGCCGTGAACATGGCCAACGGTTGAGTGTAAGCGCTTACAAAATTGGCGCGCAAGTGGATAAATGAAGAAAGGCCGTTTGGCCCTGTTACACAGGAGACCCGCGCACTAAGTTGCGTCCTGCGTCCGGCCGTCCGGGCGCAGCACGTAGTGGCGCAGGAATGCACTGACGTCCACCAGTTCCGCCGCCGAGATCGAGTGGCCCATTCCTGGGTAGGTCCGCGCTGTGAGCTGGGTGTGTTCGTGGAGCCATGCCTCGGTGTGCTCCGTGGCGGCGTCGTTGATCACCAGGTCGTCCCGGTCCCGGCCCCAGAAGAAGGGCGGGCGCGCCTCGAACGATTCACTCATCGCCAGGAGTTCGTTTTCCAGGACAAAGCCGGACAGCCCGACGACGGCCCGGAACTGCCCCGGCCGCAGCCGCAGCAGGGTGGTGGCCATGGCCATGCCCTGCGAGTAGCCGAACAAGCTGACACTGCTGTGCTGGGCTTTGACGGATTCGATCCAGCTGAAGACGGCGTTGGTGGAGGAGATGACGTCGGCGAAGTCGTGGGTCAGGAAGTAGTCCAGCAGGAACCAGCCGTGGCCGTCCCCGATCTCCTTGGGACCACGCAGCGCGGCGCAGCTGAACCCGGACGGCAGGCTCTCAAAGAGCTTGACCATCCGGGATTCGTCCCGGCCATAGCCATGCAGCATCACCAGCAGCGGCGTGCCGGCACGTTCGTGTTCCGGCCTGGACCAGACGACTGTCTCCATCGGAACAGCCTAGCTTTCGGTGATCACCAGCGCGGTGCTGTGCCCGCCGAATCCGAAAGCGTTGGCGATCCCCGCCCTGGCCGGCTGTCCTGCCACGGTTTCGCGGAGGAGGTTGAGGTCGATGCCGTCGTCGGGCTGGTCCAGGTTGCCGGTGCCGGGGACTTCCCCGGACTTCAGGGCCTGGATCATCACGATGGCGCCGAGCGCGCCGGCCCCGCCGAGGAGGTGCCCAGTGAGGGATTTCGTGGAAGTGACGGGAACCTGGTTGCCGAGCACAGCCCGGATCGCTTCTGCTTCCAGGCGGTCGCCGACCGGTGTGGACGTCGCGTGGGCGTGGACGAGGCCGATGTCCCCGGCGCCAAGTCCGGCGGCCGCGATTGCCTTTTCCATTACCCGGCGCTGCATGGCCGGATCAGCAGCGACGATGTCGACGGCGTCGGACGTCACCGCGGTTCCGGCCACGACGCCCAGGATTTCCGCCCCGCGGGCCCGGGCGTGGTCCTCACGTTCCAGGACCAGGATCGCGGCGCCTTCGGCCATCACGAATCCGTCCCGGTCCCGGTCGAAGGGCCGCGATGCGGACTGCGGGTCCTCGTTGCGGGTGGACAGGGCACGGATCTGCGCGAAACCGCTGATGATCAGGCCATTGATGCAAGAATCCACGCCGCCCGCGATCACCACGTCCGCCGCCCCGGCCCGGATCATATCGGCGGCCTGGGAGATGGCTTCCGCACCGGAGGCGCAGGCGCTCACCGGAGTGCGCGCCCCTCCCCTGGCACCCACGTCGATGGAGACCCAGGCGGCAGGGGCGTTGG
>JBDTQQ010000511.1:0-2621 GCA_039932075.1 Pseudarthrobacter sp.
CTTGGAGACAAAGTGCTCTGCCAGGACGCCATCCTCCAGGACACCGATCTGGATTCTGTCATCGCGCTGGCGGACGATCATCTGACGGTCTACTGATTCGCGTCGGGCAAGGAACTCGGCCTCGGTGATCACAGTCCTGCGGCGGCCCGTGTCGCGGGATTCGCGGCGGCGCTGCTTCTTGGCTTCGAGCCTGGTGGAGCCTTTCACGCTGGTCACCCGGTTGTTGACCGGTGCTTCGGTCACCGCGCGCGGAGCCCGGACACGCGTCACCGTGTTGGGCGGATCGTCATCCCCGCCACCGGTCAGTTCAAGATCCTGGTCGCCACGGCGGCGACGGCGGCGACGGCGGGACGTCACGCCTTCATCGTTCTGGCCGGCTTCTTCTTCGTCGTCCTGTCCCGCACCGTCCTGGCTGCCCTCGGAACCATCTGCGTCAGTGCCGGCATCGCTGTCACCGCCGCGGGCGCGACCGCGGCGGCCACGGCTGCGGCGACGGCGGCGGCTGTTGGCGTCGTCCCCTTCGCCCTCTTCGGCGTCGTCCTCTTCCGGCTCTTCCACCACGGCGGGAACAGGCCGGACAACGGTTGTCAGGTCCGGTGCCTGGAAGAGCACAGACGTGGCTGAGCCCGGTTCCAGGAACAGCGAACCGAACGGGCTGGCGGGCTCGGCGGCGGCCTGCTCGCCAGCCGCAGCAGCAGCCCCAGCAGGGCTTTCTGCAGGGGTTTCCGCAGCAGGGGTTTCTGCCCCTTCGGCGGCGGCTTCGGGAGCTGCAGCAGAAGTTGTTGCAGGGGCAGCGGCGTCAGGCGCCTCCTGGGGCTGCGCGGCCCCGGCGTCCGCGGCTGCTTGGTCCGCCGGCACGGAGGCAGCGTCAGGCGCTGCTGCAACGTCCGGCGCTGAGGTCTTGCGGGTGGCTACGCGACGGCGGCGCACCGGCTTCGCGTCAGCGGCGGCCGGGGCCGGGGCTGCGGGCTCGGCGGCACCGGGCGTCACTGCCTCGTCTGCAACGGGTGCTTGGGTGTCGTCAACGGCGAAGGCGGGCAGCGGTTCCGCGGTTTCCGGCTTCTTGCGGGCGCGGGTCCGGCGGACCGGGGCCTTGGCGTCAGCCGCTGTCTCGACGACGGCAACTGCCTCAAGGACCGCAGCTGTCTCGGCGTCGGGCTGGGCCGCGGCTTCGGTCAGGGGCTCGGTACCGGTGGATGCTGCGCTGGCTGCCTTCGGGGCTGCTTTGCGCCGGGTCCTGGTGACCTTCTGGGGTACCTCGGGGGTTTCTGCTGCCCCTGTTTCAGCGTTAACGGCTGGTACGTGTTCATTTTCCATGTGCAGCTACACTCCTGCCCCTGACGTACCGCCACATCCGGCACCCATTGGGGCACATATTTGTCAAAACCCGCAGGCGCTGACAGAAGTCAAGTGGATACTCCCAGGTTCGCACCGGCGTTGGGGTACGGCAGCCCGTGGGAGCCGACGGCTGTGTCCTGAAACCCGTTGTTCTACGCGCCACAACCAGGTGCCGACCAATGGAATTGCGGGAGGCCGGATCAGAGAATCCAAAGCCCGCCCTGCTCATCATTGGCGGTCTTGAAACAAGCCACCGGACCGGAGTCCGAATGTGGGTCGGCCTCCAGCCATGATCATTCTCTCACACCGCGGCCCCGAGACCGCGGAAGCGGGGTCAAACGATCCGCGCTTCAAGACTCTGGCTGTGGTGCAGGCTGAAGGGTGTGTTCAGGCGCCGGCGTTACAATCGGGCTAGGAGCACCCGAAGCAAAGGACGCCACACACCATGCCCAGCATTTCCCCGCACGGTACCGACACAACACCCGTCTCCCCCGCGGCTGGGGCCTCCCCCACTGCAACGCCGTCTGTCGAAGCGGCAACGACGACCTCCACCCTGCCGCGCATGGCCCGTAACCGGCCCCTCGGTTGGCTCATGGTCATCACGGGAGTCATCGGCTGGCTGGCCTCGGGAACGCTTGTCCTGGAAAAGCTGGAGGTCCTTAAGGATCCCAACCACACCACCGTCTGCGATGTGAATCCCTGGATCTCCTGCGGCCAGGTGATGCAGACCTGGCAAAGCTCGGTGTTCGGATTCCCCAACATGTTCATAGGCATTGTGGCTTTCGCCATCATCATCACCGTGGGCATGGCCCTGCTGTCCGGCGCCACGTTCGCCCGCTGGTACTGGGCAGGCCTCCAGGCCGGCGTCACGCTGGGTTTCGCTTTTGTGGTGTGGCTGTGGTCCCAGGCCCTGTATTCCATCCACATCCTCTGCCCGTTCTGCATGATCGTCTGGGCCGCCATGATCCCGCTGTTCGTCTGGGTGACCATCAGGAACATCAGCCACGGCGTGATCCCCATGCCGGCAGGCGCGGCCAAGGTCCTGGGCGAATCAGGTTGGATCATCACCGCGCTGCTCTATGTCGCGGTCATCGCCACCATCTTCTTCGCCTTCATCCAGGTGTTCGCCGGCACGTCCGGCTTCTAGCTTTCCGCATTCCCTCGAGGTGACACTTAAGGCCAATGTCCGCGGAGGACATTGGCCTTAACTGTCACCTCGATGAGGCGGCGGGTGCAGGTGCTACCCCTGGAACCATATTTTGATCTCGCGTTCGGCCGAGTCC
>JBDTQQ010000512.1:0-2618 GCA_039932075.1 Pseudarthrobacter sp.
CAGGGCCGCCGGTTCCGGCGGCCGCCCCGGCCGCCGGACTGCTGTCCGACGGCCGGGGCTCGGTAACTCTGCTTGCCATCTTCCGTAACCTTCCGCAGTTGTCCGGTCGGTCCTACTTCTTGGCCCGGTCCAAGGCCGTCTGCGACTTGGCCTGTTCGTCTTTAAGCCGCTGGGCTAGGTTGGCATCGCTGACGGCGCCCGCGGAAAGGTCCGGGATGGACTGAACCACCACGTTGGTCAGCGACAACTGGACATCGCCCCAGGCGCCGCTGAACGGCGTCGCGACGGATTTCGCACCCGAATCAAGGGCAGGCGCGATCACTTCATTGCTGGCCAGTTCCTTCGCAGCCTCGGCGTTGGCCGGAAGCTGGCCGAAGACCTTGAAGTAGTTGAGCTGGACATCCTTTTCGGTGATCATCTTGATGAATGCGAAAGCGAGGTCCTTCTGCTTGGAGTAGTCCGCAACCACGAGGTTGTCACCGGAAAGGATGCTCGACGCGGGCTTGCCACCGGAAGGGTTGGAGGTCGCGCCCGGCGGAACTGTGGGCATCAGGGCGTACTTGTATTTGCCCTTGACTGCCGAGGCGTCCAATGCGGGGATGGACAACGGCGAAGTCATAGGGAAATAGGCTGCCTTGCCTGCTGCGAACGCAGCCAGGGCCTGAGGGTTGGCCCAGCCAACCGAAGCAGGGTCAACCACCTTGTCCTTGGTCACCCAACCGAAGTAGGTCTCGTAAGCCTTCTTGGTGATGGGGTCGTCAAGGCGGACCTTGTCCCCGTCGATGAGTGGGTTGCCGGCCTGGATGGACATTCCCCAGATGTACTTCCACGGATCGAAGTTGTCCTTGTAGGCCACGGCGACGCCATACTGGTCGCCTTTGGTGAGCTTCTTTGCCTGTTCGGTGAATTCGTCCCACGTGGTGGCAGGCTTCTCAATGCCGGCAGCCGCCAGCAGCTCGGTGTTGTAGGCCATGACGAACGGCCGGCTCACGAAGGGAATGCCGATCTGGTTGTCCTTGTCAGGGCCGGAAATGCCGAGGGCGGCGGGAACGAACTTGTCCTTGCCGCCGAGCTGGTTCCATTCGTTGTCGCCGAGCTTCACGAAGGCCCCGGTGGAGTACGCCGTGGGGGTGAAGGTGGTGCCCAGCCCGTAGACGTCGGGTCCCTGGCCGGACACCACGGAGGTCTGGATCCGGGTCATTTCGTCATTGGCGGTGGCGAACGTCTCCCATTGGATGTCGGCTCCGGTTTCCGCCTTGAACTTGGTGCTCATTTCCTTGAACCAGGCCTGCTGCTCCTGAGGATACTGCGCGGTGACGTTCATCAGGACGTTGAGCGTTTTCCCGGCGCCATCCACCTTGCCGCCCGTGCCACCCGTGCTGGTGCCGCCTGATCCGCCTGAGCCGCCGCAAGCGGCAAGCATCAGGACGGAAATCGTCGCGGCGGCAACAACACCCAGGCGACGTGGTTTGGATATACCCATGAGACTTCTCCTTTGAAGACATACGTTGCGGCAGAGACCCGAGACTTAGATCACAGTCTACGAATTTCTTTCTCCGCGGCTAGCGTATTCACCGGAATCAAATCTTGGCAAGCGATTGCCAAAAACTGTTACCAGAGCTTCACCATGGGTGGTGCTGCCTTGTACGGCCGGAGGCAGGGCTGCCGTATCCCGTCAGAAAGTGCCCCTATGTGCGCCGCCATGCCCGACCTCGCCGTAGATGCCTGCCATCCAGGATTCGACGTCGGCAGCTTTCCGGGGGAGTTCGGCGCTGAGGTTGACCGGACCATCGGCCGTCATCAGGATGTCGTCCTCGATCCGCACGCCGATGCCGCGGTACTCGGCAGGGATCGCAAGATCTTCGTTCTTGAAGTACAGGCCGGGCTCGATGGTGAAGACCATGCCTGCAGTGAGGACGCCATCGAGGTAAAGCTCGCGCTTGGCCTGGGCGCAGTCGTGGACGTCCAGGCCCAGGTGGTGGCTGGTGCCGTGCGGCATCCAGCGGCGGTGCTGCTGGCCTTCAATGCTGATGGCTTCCTCAACACTGACAGGCAACAGCCCCCACTCGGCGAGCCGTTCGGCCAGTACCGTGGTGGCGGCAGTGTGGATGTCCCGGAACCTGGTGCCTGGCTGGGCGGCGGCGAACCCGGCGTCGGCGGCGTCAAGGACAGCTTCATAGACTTTGCGCTGGATATCGGTGAACGTGCCATTGGCAGGCAGGGTCCGGGTAACATCGGCGGTGTACAGTGAGTCGGCTTCGACGCCGGCATCCAGGAGCAGCAGGTCGCCCGCATTGATCCTGCCCGTGTTGCGGTTCCAATGCAGCACGGTGGCGTTGTTGCCTGCTGCGGCGATGGTGTCGTACCCCAGTTCGTTGCCCACTTCGCGGGCCCGCGCAAAGAAGGCACCTTCCACCACGCGTTCGCCGCGGACGTGCGTCAGTGCCCGCGGAAGGGATTTGACCACTTCCACAAAACCCTCAACCGTGGCTGCCACGGCCGTCTTCATCTGCTCGACTTCCCAATCGTCCTTGAGGAGCCGGAGTTCGGACAGGGCTTCGGTGAGTTTTTCATCCAAGGCATCCAGGACGCCGAGGTCCAGGTTTTCCGGATCCTTG
>JBDTQQ010000513.1:0-2611 GCA_039932075.1 Pseudarthrobacter sp.
CGTATGGCTGGTCTTGTCCTGGAAGCGGTATCCGCATGACCCCCGAAAACCCCCGCAGCCAGGAGTCCCTGGGCCGCGTCCACTTCATCGGTATCGGCGGCGTCGGAATGTCCGCCGTGGCCCGCATCATGGTGGCCCGCGGTGTCACGGTCAGCGGCTCAGATGCCAAAGACCTGCCGGTCATGGCGGAACTCGCTGCCGCCGGAGCCCGCGTCGCCGTGGGCTATGGCGCGCCCAACCTGGGCGATGCACAGACTGTGGTGGCGGGTTCGGCCATCCGACCGGACAACCCCGAACTGGTGGCCGCGCACGAAGCCGGCCTGCCCGTGCTGCACCGCTCCCAGGCACTGGCGGCCACCATGGGGGATGACATCGTGGTGACCATTGCGGGAACCCACGGTAAGTCAACCACCACTTCCATGATTGCGGTGCTGCTCCAGGGTGCCGGGCTGGATCCTTCGTTTGCCATCGGAGCCAACGTGCCGGCGCTGGGTGTCAACGCAGCCCACGGCACCTCCGGCATCTTTGTGGCCGAAGCAGATGAATCCGACGGCTCCTTCCTCAACTACCGGCCGAGGATTGCCGTGGTCACCAACGTGGAGCCGGATCACCTGGACCATTACGGCACCGCCGAGGCCGTCTACGAGTCTTTTGACCGCTTTACTGCACTGCTGCCTGCCGAAGGTGTCCTGATAGCCTGCGCGGATGACGCCGGCGCCCTCGCCCTTGCCGAGCGCACGCGGGCCCGCGGGAACACCAGGGTGGTCCTGTATGGAACGTCGGACTTGTCCGATCTGGTACTGCACGACGACGGCCCCGGAAACGTTGCGGTGTCCTCTCCGAACGGCCGGTTCGCTTTGCAGCTGCAGGTCCCGGGCCGGCATAACGCGCTCAACGCGGCCGCCGCCGTCGCTGTCGCCCGCGAGCTCGGCGTCGACGCCGACGCTGCCGCGCAAGCCCTGTCCCATTTCTCGGGGGCGTCGCGCCGTTTCGAGCTGAAGGGGGAGGCCCGTGGCGTGCGCGTTTTTGATGACTACGCCCACCATCCCACCGAGGTCCGCGCAGCCCTGACCGCGGCGCGGTCCGTGGCAGGCGCGCACAAGGTCCACGTGCTGTTCCAGCCGCACCTGTTCTCGCGCACCAGGGAGTTCGCCAGTGATTTCGCCGAGGCCTTGAACCTGGCAGACACCGCTCTGGTGCTGGACATCTACCCAGCCCGTGAAGATCCCATCCCGGGCGTGACCAGCCAGCTGATCGCCGATCATCTGGGGCCCGGCGGTCGGCTGGTGGAACCGGCAGAAGCAGTGGCTTCCCTCGCGCGGACCGCGGGGCCGGGCGACATCATCCTGACCGTCGGAGCGGGCGACGTGACAGGCTTCGGGCCGCAGATCGTGCAGGCACTCGGTGGGTAGCCCGCGCCGCCCCACATACGCCTCACCGGCACGGCGGCAGCCTGCTGCCGGGACGCCGTCGGCTGAACCGGACACCATCTCCGCCTCCAAGAGCGTCCCCGTTCCGGACCCTTCTTCCACGCCCGCGCGCAAGAAGGGTAAGACTCCGGGCTCAGCGCCGTCCCGGGAGAAGGCACCGGCCGGCAGCGACAACGTGCTGGTCTTTCCTGAGCCGCCGGCAAAGCGCCGGAAGCGCCTCCTCCTGCTTGCCGCGGGAACTGTCCTGGGGCTGGTTGCAGCACTCCTGGCCGTAGCCATTTTTTCTCCCCTCCTGGCCGTGGGCACTATTTCTGTGACGGGGACCAAACTGGTCACCACGAGCCAGGTCCAGGCCGCGCTGGAGCCGCTGAAGGGCAAGCCACTTCCGCAGGTCAGCGACGACGAGGTCAGCCGCATGCTCGAGCCCCTGGTCCAGATCAAGTCCGTATCGACGCAAGCGCGGCCGCCGTCGGAACTGGCGGTGCAGGTGCTGGAACGCATCCCGGTGGCTTTGGTCAAGCAGGGGGAGCAGTACGAGTTGGTGGACGTGGACGGCGTGGTGCTGGCCACCACAACGGACCCCGCATCGGTTTCGCTGCCCGTGATCGACGGCGGCGCCGGCGCCATCGGCAAGGACCTTTTCCAGGCCACCGCCCAGGTGCTCGGGGCGCTCCCGCCCGATGTGCTGTCGAAGCTGTCCAACGCGTCCGCCCAATCCGTGGATGCCGTGGAACTGAAGCTGGTTGACGGTCAGACCATCATTTGGGGAAACGCCGGGGAGAAGGAACTCAAAGCCAAAGTGCTTGCGGCCCTGCTGAAGGTTCCCGCCGACCCAAAGAACCCCGTGCGCGTGTACGATGTGAGCGCGCCCCGGCATCCGGTGA
This sequence comes from Pseudarthrobacter sp., assembly GCA_039932075.1. GTDB lineage: Bacteria > Actinomycetota > Actinomycetes > Actinomycetales > Micrococcaceae > Arthrobacter. The sequence goes on from JBDTQQ010000513.1 coordinate 2,315, forward strand.
CGCGTTGAACCTTTTCTCCCGGCCCCAGCAAACTTTCCCGGTATTCGCGCGACACGCGGCGCCGGTTATTGAATGTCAGAACCATAGGAAATAGCGTTCCAGACATGAGTTACTTGACATAACTATAACCTTCAACTCGAGGGTTAAGGTTGCAGGCTTCAAGCCCGACTCCACAGTTTTCGCAATAGGACACGAACAAGGGACACGTAACGTGGCAGCTCCGCAGAATTACTTGGCCGTCATCAAGGTCGTCGGCATCGGCGGCGGTGGCGTGAACGCAGTCAACCGCATGATCGA
>JBDTQQ010000514.1:0-2610 GCA_039932075.1 Pseudarthrobacter sp.
GCGTCGTTGAGCGCTGCGGTGCCGAATCGGCCCGCAGCCACATCATCCACACCATCGACGAGGCCCTCAAGGCGGCCGAAGACCTTGGCTACCCGATGGTCGTCCGGCCCTCCTTCACCATGGGCGGGCTCGGCTCCGGCCTGGCCTACGACGAAAGCGACCTTCGCCGGATTGTCGGCCAGGGCCTGCAGTACAGCCCCACCAGCGAAGTGCTGCTCGAGGAGAGCATCCTCGGCTGGAAGGAGTACGAGCTTGAGATGATGCGGGATAAGAACGACAACGTCGTTGTCGTCTGCTCCATCGAGAACTTTGACCCCGTTGGCGTGCACACCGGCGACTCCATCACCGTGGCGCCGGCCCTGACCCTGACGGACCGCGAATACCAGCGCCTGCGCGACATCTCTATCGCCGTGATCCGTGAAGTGGGCGTGGACACCGGCGGCTGCAACATCCAGTTCGCCGTCGAGCCGGACACCGGCCGCGTTGTGGTCATCGAAATGAACCCGCGCGTCTCGCGTTCCTCGGCACTGGCCTCGAAGGCCACGGGCTTCGCCATCGCCAAGATCGCCACCAAGCTCTCCCTCGGCTACACGTTGGATGAGATCCCGAACGACATCACGCAAAAGACCCCGGCGTCGTTCGAGCCCACCCTGGACTACGTAGTGGTCAAGGTTCCGCGGTTCGCTTTCGAGAAGTTCCCGGCGGCGGACGACACACTGACCACCACCATGAAGTCGGTCGGCGAAGCCATGGCCATGGGCCGCAACTTCACCGAAGCCCTGCAGAAGGCACTCCGCTCCCTGGAGCAGAAGGGCTCGCAGCTGGACTTCAGCTCCGTCCCCGAATGGGAAGTCCCGGAGCTCATCGAAAAGGCCAAGCGGCCCACCACTGAGCGCCTGCACCAGGTCCAGCGTGCCCTGCTTGGCGGCGCCACCGTGGAACAGCTCTTCGAAGCCACCAAGATCGACCCTTGGTACCTCGACCAGCTCCAGCTACTCAACGAAATCTCCCACGAGATCCGCAAGGCCGGCTCCCTGAACGTGGAGATGCTCCAGCGCGCCAAGCGTCACGGCTTCTCGGACGAGCAGATCGGTGCCCTGACGCACAACTCCGAGGCCGTGGTCCGCGGTGTCCGCCAAGCCCTCGGCATCCGTCCCGTCTACAAGACCGTGGACACCTGCGCCGCCGAGTTTGCCGCCTACACCCCCTACCACTACTCGTCCTACGACGAGGAGGACGAGATTGCGCTGCACTCCAAGCCGTCAATCCTGATCCTGGGCTCCGGACCTAACCGCATCGGCCAAGGCATCGAGTTCGACTACTCCTGCGTCCACGCCTCCATGGCGCTGCGCAAGGCGGGCTACGAGACCGTGATGGTCAACTGCAACCCCGAGACCGTCTCCACCGATTACGACATCTCCACCCGCCTGTACTTCGAGCCGCTGACCCTCGAAGACGTCCTGGAGGTCATCGCGGCCGAAGAGCGCACCGGCGGCGTCATGGGAGTGTTTGTGCAACTGGGCGGCCAGACCCCGCTCAAGCTGGCGCAGCAGCTGGCCGACGCCGGCGTCCCCATCCTGGGCACCTCGCCGGAAGCGATCGACCTCGCCGAGCACCGCGGCGAATTCTCCCGCGTCCTGGACAACGCCGGCCTGATCGCCCCGAAGAACGGCACTGCCGTGTCCTTCGAGGACGCCAAGAAGATCGCGGACGAAATCGGCTACCCGGTCCTGGTCCGCCCGTCCTACGTGCTGGGCGGCCGCGGCATGGAAATCGTCTACGACGAGCCCAACCTCGCCCGCTACATCGCCAACGCCACCGAGATCACCCCGGACCACCCGGTGCTGATCGACCGGTTCCTCGAGGACGCCGTCGAAATTGATGTCGACGCGCTCTTTGACGGCACGGACATGTACCTGGGCGGCATCATGGAGCACATCGAGGAGGCCGGCATCCACTCCGGTGACTCCGCCTGCGTGCTGCCCCCGATCACCCTGGGCAACAATGTGATCGAGCGTGTCCGCACCGCAACCCGGGCCATCGCCGAGGGTGTGGGCGTCCGTGGCCTGATCAACATCCAGTTCGCGCTGGCCTCGGATGTGCTCTACGTCCTGGAAGCGAACCCGCGGGCATCCCGCACCGTGCCGTTTGTCTCCAAGGCAACCGGCGTGCAGATGGCCAAGGCCGCGGCCCTGATCGGCACCGGTGTCACCATCAACCAGCTCCGCAGCGCGTACAAGATGCTGCCGGAGACTGGCGACGGCTCCACCCTGCCGCTCGACGCGCCGGTCTCGGTCAAGGAAGCAGTGCTGCCGTTCAGCCGCTTCCGCACGCTTGAAGGCAAGGTGGTGGACTCCCTGCTCGGGCCGGAAATGCGTTCCACCGGCGAAGTCATGGGCATCGACAAGCACTTCGACACCGCCTTCGCCAAGAGCCAGGCGGCAGCGAACAACGCCCTGCCCACCGAAGGCAAAATCTTCGTCTCCGTGGCCAACCGCGACAAGCGTGCCGTCATCATGGCGATCAAGCGCCTCTCAGATCTCGGCTTTGAAATTGTCTCCACCGGCGGCACCGCCGATGTCCTGCGCCGCAACGGCATCCAGGCCACCC
>JBDTQQ010000515.1:0-2610 GCA_039932075.1 Pseudarthrobacter sp.
TGAGCGTCCTGCAATATTTTGTGGCCGAAACAGCCGTGATCGGAGGCTGGGCCGGGCCGCAGCCCTATGACCGGCGGACCGGCTACATCAGCGACCTAGGTGCGGTGCACTGCGGGATTTTTGACGGCCGGAATGTCTGTTCGCCGCTGCACTGGCTGATGAACCTTTCCTTCGTGGTTCAGGGGCTGGGCATGGTCCTGGGCGCGCTGCTGCTGAGCTCGGGACTGCTATGTGTCGCCGCCAGGGCGGGCGCCAGGATCCAGCCCGGTCGCCGGAAGCCGTGGCTGGCAGCACTCTGGGTCCGGATCCTGGCCGGTACCGCCGGCGCCGGGACCATGATTGTGGGACTGGCGCCGGAGGACATCGGTTCCGGCTGGCACTACACCGGCGCGCTCATGTACTTCATCGCCGGCGCCCTCTCGGTGCTGGTGTTGGGCATGTTGTGGCTCCGGCAGACACCGCTAGGCTGGTTCGTCCTGGTGTGCGGGCTGGCCTCACTCGCAGCACTGGTGACCGGTGGCCTGACCCGGATGGACGTGCCCGAGCCCGGCACGCTGGAGCGGCTGATGGGGTATCCCGTGACGGTCGGTGTGGCGGCGGCGGGCCTGGTCATTGCTCAGCGCGTGCACCAGCACCGGCGGGCGGTCAGGGCTGCTGCGGCGGCACGGGCTTAGCTGTCTCGGCGGATTTTTTGCCCAGGAACACAGCGGCGGCACCGGCGAGCAGGCTCATAACGAACAGCACCCACCCTGCAACGGTGAGGCCGGATGCCAGGGCGACCTGACCGGCGTCGGCCGTATCTGCAGCCAGCACTGAATCAATGGTGACGTTGCCCCACAAGCGGACCACCACAAAAAGCATCGGGACGGCCCATAATGCCCAGCGGAGCGATTTCCTGGCCACGTTGGTGCCGATCAGCAGCAGCCAGGTGAAGCCGACGATGAGCGGGAACAGCGTGCCGGCGGTTTTGTGGATGTAGTTGAGCTGGCCGCGGGCGTCGTCGTCCATCGCCGCGTTCAACTGGCCAACGTAGGACGCGTCGAAGCCGCCCAGCAGGGAGTCCGGCATGGCCAACCCGCCGGACAGCTGGGTCATCTGGTTCAGCACGAGCAGGTGCAAGTACCAGAACAGGAAAAGGCTGGCCACCACACCTGCGATCACGATCAGCCTGGAATTGCTCTGGGCCCTCTGCGGGGAGCGGGCGGTGGTGGGGTTGATCACCGGCGGAAGGCTGTGCTGCGGCACAACCGCCTTGGAGCCGTGCTTCTTGATCCGCTGCGCTGGGGTTTTGGCCATGGCACCATTATGGCGCTGCATAGACTGGTGCGATGACCACTGGCAGGCACAGCGCCCTCGAACTTGACCCCGCCCTGGACGACTACCAGCTGGCATCGGCGCTGGTGCGCGAAGCCGGCCAGCTGGCGCTCCTGATGCGCATGGCCGGCCTGCAGTCGCAGCAGAAAACGTCCATCTCGGACGTGGTGACAGCCGCCGATCACGCTGCCGAAGCGTATGTGCTGGAGCAGCTCCAGCGGTGCAGGCCAGACGACGGCATCCTGGGCGAGGAGGGCGCCTCTAAGGCCGGCACCAGCGGCCGGACCTGGGTGATCGACCCCGTGGACGGGACCTACAACTTCCTGCACGGCTCCACGTACTGGTGCTCGGCCATTGCCCTGAAGGACTCGTCGGACGTGCTGCTGGGCGCGATTTTCCAGCCTGAGGAGGACAAGTTGTGGCTTGGCGGGACGGTTCAGGCCGCGACGCTGAACGGCGAGGCCCTGGCTGCTTACCAGGACGGTGGGGCGCGCAACCGCGACGCCCTTGCGGAACTCGGGGCTGCCACCTACATCCACCCCACCTGGCTGATGGACCCTCTCTGCGCCATGCCATGGCACGCCGCCGCGACCTCCGCCGCCGCCCTGCGGATGTTCGGCTCCGGGTCCTGCGACCTGGGCCGCGTGGCCGACGGGCAACTGGGATGCTGGTTCCAGCACAGCTGCCCGGAATGGGACTGGCTGCCGGGCAAGGCAATTGTGCGCGCCGCGGGCGGCGCCACGGACACCGTGCAGGTCAACGGGCTGCAGTGGTTCATGGCGGGAGGCACGACGGCGGTGCGGGAGTTGCGTGCGGCACTCCTGTCCGGCTCGGTGACCTGAGCCGGGGCTGAGTCCTGCGGGCGGGCTGCTGCGGGCGGCGCGGCGCCTGAAACGCTGTGTTATCCACAGGTTGGACCTGACTGTCAGCCCCACCGCCTAGACTTGTAGGCACCATGGATATGTTGTTTGACCCGTACTCTGACGGACCCTTCAAGGCCGCATCGGCAGCCTCAGCCCGCACCAAGTCGCGCCCGGAAGGCCTTTCCCAGGCTGCCGAACTGGGTGGCGGCGGGACGGGCCACCAAGGCACCGTTGACGGCGCCCAGCGCTCGGGCGGCTGGGCCAGCCAGCACTCGCAGGGCGGTGACAACGCAGATCAGCCGCACCATCGGCCCAACGCCGCGGAACTGCTGCAGGGGCTGAACCCGCAGCAGGAAGAGGCTGTCAAACATGCCGGCAGTGCCCTGCTGATTGTTGCCGGGGCCGGCTCGGGCAAAACCCGTGTGCTCAGCAA
>JBDTQQ010000516.1:0-2599 GCA_039932075.1 Pseudarthrobacter sp.
CGCCGATGCCGGGCGTGTCGCCGGGGTGCAGGTACCCGTCCACGAAGGTCATGGACTGTTCGAAGACCTCGTTGGTCTTGTCCGAGTGCTGCATGTATTCCTGGATGCCGTAGTTGTGGATGGCCAGGCCCACGTGCAGCTGGGCGGCGAAGCCCACCGGGGAGATGTCGGTGGGGCCGTGGAAACCGGACTTGATCTGGTACTGGGCTGCGAAGTCCATGACCTTCTTCAGCGGCGAGATGCCGCCGAAGTGGGTGGAAGCGGCGCGGACGTAGTCGATCAGCTGTTCCTTGATGATGGTCTGGTAGTCGTACACGGTGTTGAAGATTTCACCGATGGCCAGCGGGGTGGTGGTGTGCTGGCGGACCAGGCGCAGGGCCTCCTGGTTTTCGGCGGGCGTGCAGTCCTCGAGCCAGAACAGGTCGTAGGGTTCCAGGGCCTTGCCGAGCTTGGCCGCCTGGATGGGGGTCATGCGGTGGTGGCCGTCGTGCAGCAGCGGCAGTTCCGGACCGAATTCATTGCGCACGGCTTCGAAGACAGTGGGCAGGTGGCGCAGGTAGGCGCGGGTGTCCCAGTCCTCTTCCACGGGGAACGCGCCGCGGCCGGCGGGCTCGTAGTCGTAACGCTCGCCCGAGGCCTGGGCCTGGGCAGCCACACCGTAAACAGCCTTGATGCCCGGGACTGCGGTCTGGATGCGGACTGACTTGTAGCCCAGTTCCAGGTGCTCACGGACGGAATCGAACAGCGACTCGATATCCGCACCGGAAGCATGGCCGTAGGCGCGCAGGCCGTTGCGTGACGCCCCGCCCAGCAGCTGGTAGACGGGCATGCCGGCCATCTTGCCCTTGATGTCCCACAGGGCCATGTCCACGGCGGCGATGGCTGCCATGGTGACGGGGCCACGGCGCCAGTAGGAGCTGCGGTACAGGAACTGCCAGGTGTCCTCAATCTTGTGCGGATCCTTGCCGATCAGCAGCTGGGCAACATGCTCTTTGAGGTATGCAGCAACAGCCAGTTCGCGGCCATTCAGCGTGGCGTCACCGATGCCGGTGACGCCGTCGTCCGTTGTGATGCGCAGGGTCACAAAGTTACGGGACGGGCTTGTCACGAACACTTCAGCGGCAATGATTTTCACGGCAGATCCTTTCGGGGGACTTCAGGTCAGGTGGTGGTGCTTTGAATTATTGGCCTGCGGGCTTGCTGGCTTCAGCAGGCGCGCTGAGGCCAGCGGAGGTGCTGGCGCCGGCAGCGACGGGAGTGCCGTCAGTGGGGGTGGTGCCGTCAGTGGGGGTGGTGCCGCCGGCGGAGTTGGCGTCTACCGGGCCGGCGTAGGCCGTCCTGGTCCGGCGGGCCTGGATTTCCTTGAGGATTTCCGCGTGCGTGGCATCAGTCAACGTGTATTTGGACATGACCAATACCGCAAGAATCACCATGACGGCGGGGAGTGCGCCGGCCGCCACCTGGATGCCGAAAATGGCGTCAGCAGTCTGGGCAACGCCGCCCGACTTGTAGCCGCCAAGAGCGAGGGCATAGGCGGCAAGCGCGCCGCCCACGGCCTGGCCGGACTTACGAGTGAAGGAGAACAGCGCATAGGTGATGCCCTCGGTGCGGACACCGGTTTTCCATTCGCCGTACTCCACGGTGTCGCTTCCAGGGCCCACACCACGATGTTGACTGCGAGGACGCCGATCAGGCTGATGACAAGGCCGGAAAAACCGATCCAAACCTGGCTGGCCGGGGTCAAGAAGATTATGACGCCGCCGACCACAGTCACCAGGGAGGAGTAGATGTAAACGTTCTTCTTGCCTACGGTGCGGACCAGGCGGGACATAAAAGCCGCGAGCACAAACGTCAAAGCGAGCTGGATGATGGAGAGTACCGGGTAGAGGTCCAGGCGGCCGAGGACATCACGCAGGTAGTACAGCTGCACCGAGGTCAGGGCCAGATAGCCGGTGAGGAAGAAGAAGGAGCTCAGGCACAGCATCATCAGGGGTTTGTTGGTCTTGAGTGTTTCAAGGCTCTGCTTCATCGTCACTTTGGGGACTTCGCGGTGAACGCGTTCCTTGGCGGTCAGTGCCGTGAAGAAGTAGAGGGCCGTTCCGATGACCACAAAGATCAGGGTGATGGTAGTAAACGTCTGCTGAAGGTCCGCACCAGGTTTGATCAGCGGGGCGACGAAAATACCCAAGGCGGAGCTCACGGTCAGGGCGCCCACCAGGCGGGCCGAGCCAAGCTTGGCACGCTCGCCCGGGTCCTGCGTCATGGCGCCGGCCAGCGAGCCGTACGGAATGTTCACGAGGCGGTAGGCCAGGCCAAGGGCGGCGTAGGTGACATAGGCGTACAGCAGCATCCCGGATTCGCCGAGCTGCGGAACGGAGAACACTGCCACGCTCAGCAGGAGCAGGGGAATGGAGCCGAACATGATGAAGGGGCGGAACTTCCCGAAGCGCTTGCTGTAGGTCCTGTCTACGATCCGGCCGGCGAAGACGTCGGCGAAGGCGTCAAACAGCCTGACTACAAGCAGCAGGGTTCCGGCGGCCGCTGCGGAGATGCCGGCTACGTCCGTGTAATACACCAGTAGGAACATGGTGGCAGTGGT
>JBDTQQ010000517.1:0-2598 GCA_039932075.1 Pseudarthrobacter sp.
ACGACCCAGAACGGCTCCACCATCCAGCTCCAGCCCAAGGTGGTGGACGCCGGCCACCACATGCGCCGGCTGCTGCGGCTTACCGGCCTGGACGCCCAGGAGAATCAGGCCAGGCGCCTGCTCAACGACATGGACACCTTCCGGGCGGATAACAACCCGGGGATGGACGAGGAATACAGCGCGCACCTGTGGGTCAGCCAAGTCTTCGAACCGATCGTCCGCTCCATCCCGCGCGACCTGTCCCGCAAACTGGAGCCGGCTGAGGCCGTGCACGAGGTCCTGGAGCACCGCTGGTACATGTCGGAGGAGCAGACCCGCCACATCCCGCTCGCGGAGGCTGTGCAATCCTACATTGATTCCGTTCTGCGCCACCGCCGGGACGAGTCCGCGATCATGCTCAACCCGGACACAGGCATGCTGAAGATCCTCGAAGCTGAGACGGAGGAATCCCGCTATGGGGGCGAGGAGTCCAGCGACGAGTACCCGGACGTCGACGACTAAGAGCCGCCGCAGTCGCAGCACGGTTGTGTTAACACACCCAATTAGGTAGTGGCCTTAGATGGCCTTGCCGGGGTTCAGGATGCCGGCCGGGTCAAAGAGTGCCTTGATCCGGCGCTGGAGCTCCCTGACCGGTTCCGGCTGCTCAAGGCCCAGCCAACGCAGTTTGTACTGACCCACCCCGTGCTCCCCCGTGATGGTGCCGCCCATTTCGAGCGCCGCGACGACGGAGGCATCCAGGGCCAGGTTCAGCCGGTCCATGGCGCCCGCGTCGACGGTTCTGTCCTCCCGGTCAATCCAGAATGTGGGGTGCAGGTTGCCGTCCCCGGCGTGCGCCACCACCTTCAGATTCACATCGTGCTTCGCTGCCAGGTCTTCGAGCGCCGCTACGTAATCCACCAGGCGTGACCGCGGCACCGCGACGTCCTCCCCCACCCGGAACTGGTCGTCCACTTCCACGCCACGGCTGTTCCGACGGAGTTCCACCAGCTGCTCCGCTTCCGCAGTTGATTCGGTGCTCACCGTTGCCCCGCCGGCGGCGAGGACGGAACGCACGACGTCGGCCTCCGCCGCAGCCCCGAACCCATCCGTTTGGATCAGGAGCAGCGACCGGCCACGCGAACTCAGATCCGAGCCGTGAAGGTGGTCCAGCTGGGCCAGCGTGCCGCCGTCGAGCAGTTCCATAATGGCCGGTTGCACCCGGGCCCGGCCCACGGCCAGCACGCCGGCGGCGGCCTGCCGGAAGTCGGGGTAGAACGCGGCGATGGTGTGTACGTCCCTCGGCAGGTATTTGAGGCGCACTGTTACCCCCACTACGATCCCCAGCGTCCCTTCGGAGCCCACGAACAGACCGGTAAGGTCGTAGCCGGCCACACCTTTGAACGTTTGGTGTCCTGTGTGGACAAGGGACCCGTCCGCCAGCACCACGTCCAGCGCCAGCACCGAGTCCCTGGTGACGCCGTATTTGGCGCAGCGCAGCCCTCCTGCATTGGTGGCAACGTTGCCACCAATGGTGGAGGTGCGGAAGCTCGCCGGATCCGGCGCATACATCAGGCCGTGGGGAGCTGCCGCTTCGTTGAGGGCGGCGTTCAGGACGCCGGGCTCGACGACGGCGGTCTCGTCGTCCGCGCTCAGGTCAAGGATGCGGTTCATCCGTTCCAGTGACAGGACGATGGAGTTCCGGATCGCGTGCGCGCCCCCGGAAACACCTGTACCGGCCCCGCGGGCCACCACTGCCACCCCGTGTGTAGTGCACAGCCTGAGGACGGCTTGGACGTCGGCCACCGTACGGGCAAAGACCACGGCTTCAGGCAGCTGAAAGTCCAGGACCGGGGCCTGGTCTACCGCGTACGTTTCCAGCTCCGCTTGATCCGTACTGACCTGCTCGGCGCCGAGGGCTCTAACGAGATCTTCAACCAAGCTGCCCACGCAGCTTCCCATCGTCATTGCTGGTCTTAACGTTGCTCGTTTCGTCATTGCTGATGCTGCCCATGCCGGTCCCGCCCATGAACCTCACAAAACGGTCCATCACCTCGGGCCAGCCGGCAGCATAGGACGCCCGAGTGGCAGGCGGGTCCTCGGCGCCCTCCCAGCCGTCATGCACCAAACGAACTTCTGTTCCCTCGGGAACAGCTTTGAAGGCAAGCCTCAGCTCGGTGGACCACAAGGCGGTTGTTCCCGGAAACCACGACGCGTGGAAGGACAACGGCGGCTGCCAGTCATCAATGGTGCCCCAAATAGCCGTCCTGCCGTCGTCAGCCGTTTCCATGATGAAGTTTTCCTCGAACTCGACATACGAGCCGACACCAAACATGCCCTGGGATTCGAGTGGCCACCACAGATGGGCGTGATCCGTGAACCCGGCAAACGCCTGCGCCACGTGACCGGGCACTGTCACCGTACAGACGACCGGCTCGAGGCTCTCCGCTGGCTCCGGAGGGACAGGCACGGCAGCGTCCGAGTGACTGAAAAGGTTATCCATGGACGTCAACTCTACGCGGCCCCATGCGGACGGTCTCGCAGTTGATGCGGGTTTTTGGGGGAATGCTCTCGCAGTTGATGCGGGTTTCCGGGGAACGCTCTCGCAGTTGATGCGGGTTT
>JBDTQQ010000518.1:0-2593 GCA_039932075.1 Pseudarthrobacter sp.
AGTTCGATTCCCTGCTGGCCAAGCTGATCGTCACCGGCGCCGACCGGCAGCAGGCTCTCCGCCGGGCCCGCCGCGCCCTCGCCGAAATGGAGATCACCGGCGTGGCCACCGTCCTGCCGTTCCACCGCGCGGTGGTCCGGGCGCCGGACTTCACGTCCGAAACCGCTTTGGGGATCCACACGCGCTGGATTGAGACGGATTTCGCCGATTCCATCGCCGCTGATCCGGAGTTCGGCACGGCCGTCCCGGACGGCGCGCGGCGCACCATCACCGTTGACGTCGATGGCCGGCGTCTCGCCGTCGGCCTTCCAGCCGTGCTCCTGGACGGCTGGGCGCGTTCCGGTGCCGGCGTTCCGGCGGGCGTTTCCGTGGACGGGGCACCTGTGGAGGGAACGTCCGACGGCGGCGCTGCGGCGGGTGCCGCCGATCCCGGTGAGCTAAGGGCGGACATGGCCGGGACGGTGGTGAAGTGGCTCGTGGAGCCGGGGGCCGAGGTCGCTGCCGGGGATCCCGTCGTCGTGCTTGAGGCGATGAAGATGGAAACCCAGGTGGCCGCGCACCGCGGCGGCAAGCTGAGCGGGATCAGGGCGGAAGCAGGCGGGGTTGTCCTCGCAGGATCGGTGCTGGCGCTGATTCAGTAGCCCGCTTTGCGCGAGGTTCCGCGAACAGGAAAGTCCGGCCGGAAAGAATGATCCGGCCGGACTCCTGCTTCTTCGAAAGCCTTTAGTCGGTGTGGTTGGACAGCGCCACGAGGACGCCTGCCAAAGCAAAGTATTTGTTGCCGCCGAGGTCGCGGACGGTCTTGATGCCCATTCCGGCGAGGATCTCGTCGTGCTTCTCGGTCAGGCCGGCCAGCGCGGAGGGCGGGGCGTCAAGGATTTCCTTCAGGCTCTTGCCCTCGTAGTCCTTGTCGAGTTTCTTGCCAAGCTCAATTGAAACGGCCATGATCATCCTTTGCTCGAACGAACCTTACAGTCGACAACCCATGGGCTGCAGTGCTTCGGATTGCGATGGCCCCCGGAGTGCTCCGGCGCCATAGTGGCTACGCTATCGCAGGCGCAGGCGCGCGTGGGGTGTTTCGGAGTGATTTTTTGGGGTCGGTGTGTTGCGGGCAGACGGCTTCCGCTGAGTGGGAGCCTTGGTTGCCACGGCGCCCTCGAGCGAACAGGGTTGCAGCATGACGAAGCTGCAGGCAACGGCCAACCACTTTGGGCAGGATGTCTCGGCGGGCATCGAGGCGGAGCCTGACGGGGTGATTGACCTGCAGCCCGATCTCGCTGCCCTGTGGGAATTGGCGGCCCCGCTGCTTCGCGTGCGCAACAATGACGCCCACACCCTCTACGCCTTCGGCCTGGCCAGCGCGCTGCTGGACGCGCACCCGGAAGCGGATGCCGCCGTCGTGCTTCCGGCGATCATGCTGCACGACATCGGCTGGTCCCAGGTGCCGCCGGCGGAGGTTCTGCAGGCGATCGCACCCGGCGGCGGCAGGCCGGACCTCGTGCTGCTGCATGAGAAGGAGGGTGCGCGGCTGGCCGCCGAAATCCTCGGTGAATGCGGCTACGAATCGGCGAAGGTTCCGGCGATTCTGGCGATCATTGACGGCCACGACTCCCGCCGTGAGGCGCTCTCCATCGAGGACGCGATCGTCAAGGACGCGGACAAAACCTGGCGGCTCAGCCCGCACGGCATCGACACGGTGATGGACTGGTTCGGACTGGACCGGGGGCAGGCGCTGCGGCTGTGCAGCCAGCGCGTGCACGGCCATCTGTTCACCGCGGAGGCAAGAGCAATGGCGCGGGCGCTGTCCGCCCTGGAATCCGTGACGCAGTGGCCGCAGCGCCAACGGCTGCTTAACGCAGGCGGGGACGCCAGCGACGTGGCCGGGGACGACGGCGTCGCTCCCGTCTAGACTCGAATCCTGACACTGAGGCGTCCGGAAACGAGGAGGTCACCATGGCCGGCGGCAGCCGCGAGCCCGGACGCACCGTGACGTCCAAGGTGCTGGCAATCCTCGAGGCTTTTGAGAGTTCCCGCGGCGCGCTGAGCCTGACCGACATCGCCGAGAAATCCGGGTTGCCGCTCAGCACGACGCACCGCCTGGTCAACGAACTGACGGACTGGGGCTTTCTCTCGCGCGAGCCAAACGGCCGCTACCAGCTGGGCATCCGGCTGTGGGAGCTCGCCCAGAACACCGGACGCCAGCTGCGCGACGCTGCCCAGCCGTATGTTCAGGACCTGTTCTCCCTCACCGGTGAGACGGCGCACCTAGCCGTCCGGGCCGGGCACGAAGTCCTCTACATTGACCGGGTTTACGGCTCCAAACGCGTTCCCCGGGCCTCCCGCGTAGGAGGCCGGCTGCCCATGCACGCCACCGCCGTCGGGAAGGTCATCCTCGCGTTCGAAGATGACTGGGTCCGTGACGCCTACCTGAACCGGGACCTCGAACGGCCCACCGCCCACACCCACATCGACCCCCGCAGGTTCGCCGAGGAACTGGACCAGATCCGGGCGCAGGGTTACGCCACCACACTGGAGGAAGTGCGGCTGGGCTCCTGTTCCATCGCCGTCCCGGTGTTCCACACGGGCCGGATCG
>JBDTQQ010000519.1:0-2584 GCA_039932075.1 Pseudarthrobacter sp.
GGCCACTGCCGTTAACCGGGGAACGGTCATCGCCAGGACGGCGCGGGAACGCCACGAAGCGGGCAGCGCGCTATGGTCGCCGGGATAGGATACCTACGTGACTGAACCGACTGCCGCCGCGCCCGCACCCCTCTTCGGTGCCTCCGACATACGCCGGCTGGCAGAGGAAATCGGCATCCGGCCCACCAAGATGCTTGGCCAGAACTTCGTCATTGACGGCAACACCATCCGCCGGATTGTGTCCGTGGCCAGTATCGGGGCGGATGAAACGGTGCTGGAAGTCGGCCCCGGCCTTGGTTCGCTTACGCTGGGCCTGCTGGACGCGGCGAAGGCCGTGGTCGCCGTCGAAATTGATCCGGTCCTCGCCGCGAAGCTCCCGGAAACGGTGCGGGCGTGGCGCCCCGGGGCGGCCGACGCCTTCCACCTCGTCCAGGCCGACGCGATGAAGGTCACGTCCCTTCCCGTGGAGCCCACTGCCCTTGTGGCGAACCTTCCGTACAACGTGGCCGTGCCGGTGGTCCTGCATTTGCTCCAGCACTTCCCGAGCCTGCAGCACGGACTGGTGATGGTCCAGGACGAAGTAGCGGACAGACTGGCCGCCGGGCCGGGTTCGAAGACTTATGGAGTGCCGTCCGTCAAGGCCGCCTGGTACAGCAGCATGCGCAAGGCCGGCGTGATAGGCATGAACGTCTTCTGGCCGGCACCGAAGATCCACTCCGGCCTCGTGGCCTTCACCCGCCGGGAAGCGCCCGTCACAACAGCCACCCGGGAGCAGGTGTTCGCTGTGATTGACGCCGCCTTCGCCCAGCGCCGCAAGACCCTCCGGGCGGCCCTGGCAGGCTGGGCCGGCGGCGCTGCGCAGGCCGAACGCTGCCTGGTGTCCGCAGGCGTGGACCCAACAGCGCGGGGCGAAGTCATCGACATCAACGCCTTCGCACGGATCGCCGAAGCCCGCGAGGCCACGGCATGAACGCGTTGACCGGGCGGTTTCCCGCACGGACGGTCCGGGTGAAGGCACCCGGGAAAGTCAATGTCTCCCTGGACGTGGGACCCCTGCGGCCCGATGGATACCACTCGGTGGCCAGTGTCTACCTCGCAGTGTCCCTCTATGAGGAAGTCGCGGCTACCAGCACGCAGACGCCCGGGATCACGGTCAGCATCAGCCCGGAGAGCAGCCTGGACCTGGACGGGGTGGACATCCCGCTGGATGAAAACAACCTGGCCTACAGGGCCGCGGCCATGATGGCCGATGTATCGGAGTACGCCACCGGCGTCCATCTGGAGATCACCAAGCGCGTCCCGGTGGCCGGCGGCATGGGCGGCGGTTCGGCCGACGCCGCCGCTACCCTCCTCGCCTGTGACGCCCTCTGGAACAGCGGGCTGTCAAAGGACGAGTTGGCACACATCGCCGCCGACCTGGGCGCCGACGTCCCGTTTTCCCTGCTCGGAGGCACCGCCGTCGGGCTCGGCGTGGGGGACGAACTCTCACCTGCACTCGTAAAAGCACAGACGGACTGGGTATTGGTGGCAGCAGATTACGGCCTGGCCACTCCCGAGGTCTTCCGCACGCTGGACCGGCTCCGGGACACTGAAGGCCACGAAGCAGCCGAGCCAACGGCCGTGGACCCCCGGATCCTGCAGGCGCTCCGCGGAGGTGACGCCGTCGCCCTGAGCCGGGTCCTGGTCAACGACCTCCAGCGGGCCTCCATTGAACTTGCCCCCAAGCTCCGCCATACGCTGGGACGGGGTGAGGCACTCGGCGCCCTGGCGGGGATTGTCTCCGGTTCCGGTCCCACCGTGGCGCTCCTGACCGACAGTCCTGCCGCCGCTGACAGCCTGGCCGAGGACCTGCGGCATTACGGTCTGACCGCGTTCCCTGTGCACGGGCCGGTGCACGGCGCACGCATCATGTCCGATACCCTCCTTTAAGCGCCCGATACTTTACCCAGCAGCAGAAAGCAGTCCCCTTTGGCACACCTTCTTGGCGGCGAGAACCTCACAGTTTCGTACGCAACGCGCACCGTCCTGGACGGCATCACCCTTGGACTCGAGGAGGGTGACCGGATCGGAATGGTGGGCCGGAATGGTGACGGCAAATCGACCCTCATGCGCCTGCTGGCCATGCGGTCCACCCCGGACTCCGGCAGGGTGACCAAACGCAGCGAGGTCAACATCGGCTACCTGGACCAAAGCGACGTTCTCGACGGCGACCTCACCGTCGGTGCCGCGATCGTCGGGGACCAGGCCGATTACGAGTGGGCCCGCAACCCGCAGATCCGCGAGGTCATGGGCGGCCTGGTGTCCGACGTCGACTGGCACGCCAACGTCCATGCCCTCTCCGGCGGACAGAAACGTCGTGTGGCACTGGCGAAGCTCCTCATCGAGGACCACGACGTGATCATGCTCGACGAGCCCACCAACCACCTCGACGTCGAAGGCGTCGCTTGGCTGTCGCGGCACCTGAAGACCCGGTGGCGGGCCAACCAGGGTGCCTTCCTCGTGGTCACCCACGACCGCTGGTTCCTCGATGAAGTCTGCACCAAGACCTGGGAAATCCACGACGGCATCATGGACCCGTTCGACG
>JBDTQQ010000520.1:0-2582 GCA_039932075.1 Pseudarthrobacter sp.
GGCCGGTCGATGACCATCCGGGCGGTGGCGCTTAGCGGGAAAGGCTACACCTTGGGGCTTGCCGCAGACTCCACGTTCAGCTTGCCGTCGATGATGTCCTTCTTGATCTGATCCAGCTCGGACTTCAGCTCGGCGGACACCTGGGAGTCGTAGCTGTGGAAGGGTGCCAGCTGCACGCCGTCGTTCGCCAGCGTGCCGACGTACGGCGTGTTGGTGAACTTGCCGTCCTTGTCTTCCTTCACCACGGTCTCAACAGCTTCGCCCATTTGCTTCATGACCGAGGAGAGCATGATGTCCTTGTAATCGGGAGCCGTGAGGAATCCGTCGGAGTCCACCCAGATGAGCTTAACGTCCTTGCCGGCCGCCTTCGCTTCGTTCAGCGCTGCGCCTGCACCCTTGCCTACCGGGCCGGCAACGGGCATCACGATGTCCGCGCCTTGGTCCAGGAAGTTCTGGGTGAGCTGCTTGCCGACGTCCTGCTTTTCGAAGTCGCCGGTGAAGCTGCCGTCCTGTGCAGCTTTGTCCCAGCCCAGGACCTTGACGTTCTTGCCCTTTTTCTCGTTGTAGTACTTCACACCGTCCGCGTAGCCGTCCATGAAGATGGTGACGGTGGGGATCTTGATGCCGCCGAAAGTGGCCACGGTACCGGTCTTGGTGGATCCGGCGGCCAGGTACCCTGCCATAAACGCGGCCTGGGCGGTGTCGTAAATGATCGGCTTGACGTTGCTGATTGGGGTGGCGTAGCCAAAGTCGATGATCGCAAAGTGGCTGTTCGGGTTGGCAGTGGCCTGGGCCTTGGTGGCGTCACCGAGAAGGAAGCCCACCGTGATGGTGAGGTCGCAGCCCGCGGTGACCATGGCACGCAGGTTCGGCTCGAAGTCGTTGTTGGTCTTCGATTCCACCTGGTTGACCTTGATGCCCAGGTCCTTCTCGGTCTTCTTCAGCCCTTCGTAGGAGGACTGGTTGAACGACTGGTCATCAAATCCGCCGGAGTCGGAGACAATGCAGCCGGTGTAATCGGGTGCCGCGTTCGTGGCGGTGCTTCCGCTGTCAGGTGCGGCGCCACAACCGGTCAGCAGGAGTGCCGTAGCACCCACTGAGGCCACGCCGGCCATCGAGCCGCGCTTGAACTTGGTGCGCAGTGTGTTCTTCAAATTTCCTCCAGGAGAGAGTGGCGCTACGACTCGAATTCAATGAGTGTCCGTTTCTACACTGAAATTCTGTTATCACTGACGGCTTCGCAGCACTGCGCCGAAGCGCACTGATAGAAGCAACAGTAGTGGCCTGCAGCACATGGGCTACCACATCAGCGGCCGGATCCTGAAGATTGTTGAGCATTTGTTACCAACGGGTAGAACACGCCCCGCACCGCCTAAAGGCGGACCAGCATCTTCCCCGTGTTGGCACCCTCAAGAAGATCCATGAACGCTTGCGGTGCGTTCTCCAGCCCATCCACCACGGTCTCGTCGTACCGGACTGAACCGTCCGCAAGCCAGGCCGACATTTTCTCGAAAAATTCCGCACGGTGCTGGCGCTGTCCGCCCACCAGGAAGCCGCGGAGGGTGAGCTGCTTGCCGATGGCGAGCATGAGGTTCCGCGGAGCCGGCGTGGCGTCGGTGGAGTTGTACTGTGCGATGGCCCCGCACATGGCCACGTGTCCGCCGACGTTGAGCTCCGCCAGGGCAGCTTCCAGGTGATCGCCGCCGACGTTGTCGAAGTAAATGTCAATCCCGTTGCCGCCGGTCGCTGCTTTGAGCTGGTCCCGGACGGGCGCGTCCCGGTAGTTAAAGGCGGCGTCAAAGCCCAGCTCGAGGAGCCGCGCCACCTTTTCAGGTGTTCGGGCGCTTCCGATAACCCGTGAGGCGCCCATGGCTTTGGCAATCTGGCCCACCAGGGAACCCACGGCTCCGGCGGCGCCTGAAACGAAAACTGCATCGCCGGGCTTGAATTCGGCAACCTTGAGCAGCCCGGCATAAGCCGTCAGGCCGGTCATGCCCAGCGCGCCAAGGAAGGCCGACGCCGGAGCGAGGTCCGTGCGGGCGACCGACGTTGCGTCGGCGTCCAGGACAGCGTATTCGCGCCAACCCAACTGGTGGACGACGACGTCCCCCACCTTCCGTGCCTCGGACCGGGACGCGATGACCTCACCCACCGCGCCGCCGTCGAGCGCTGCATCCAGCGCGAACGGCGCTGAGTACGATTTCGTGTCATTCATGCGGCCGCGCATGTAGGGGTCTACAGAGATGTAGAGGTTGCGGACCAGGATCTGGCCGTCCCCGAGCTCGGGCAGCGGTGACTCGGCCAGGCGGAAGTTCTCCGGAACCGGCCGCCCTACCGGACGCGATGCCAGGCGGATTTCCCGGGTGGACGTTGGGCGTGCTGATGTTGTGCTCATGCGGTGAACTCCAGGATCTTGATGTCTACGGTCATGTTTCCGCGGGTGGCGTTGGAGTAGGGGCAGATTTGGTGCGCCTTGGCCACGAGGGCCTCAGCGGTCGCCAGGTCCAGGGCGGGAACGGCGATCTCCAACTCTGCGGCGAGGCCGTAGCCCGCGCCGTCGTCCAAAGCGCCGAAATGGATCT
>JBDTQQ010000521.1:0-2567 GCA_039932075.1 Pseudarthrobacter sp.
CCGGGTCTTGTCGACAGCCTGGGTGTCAGCGACCTCTACCTGCCGAGTGTCGGCTGCCGTGTATTGGTGGAACCGTCGAGAGCCCTCCGCGATCCACGCCTGATCCTCGAGACTCACGAGGCGTCCTTCCTCTATGACGACCTCCGGCGAGTCCGAACGGTACAGAACGAGCAGGATTTCGTCGAAACAGTGCTAGCCAACTATACCGCCAGCCGCCGGGACGCTCCGGACCAGCACCTGCTGCGGCGGGCCGCCCTCTCTGCGGAGTTCGCCTTGGCGCAATACCTCGTCAAAGGCATCGCAGCTGGCGACTCCGGCATGGTTGCTGAGGCTGAAGGCATGCTGGAAACCCTGGCGGCCGATGTGGAGGAACACGGCGGACAAGCGATCAGCGTCGAGCCGCTGCCCGGTCAGGCTCCTGCCGGGGCCGGAGTCAACGCTGAAGCCGGGGTCGCTGCCGAGCCCGATGCAACAGCCGAGTCCGATGTAACATCCGACGGCGTGCCGTCGGCAGCGGTGAAGGGCTTGCCGGCCCCCGCCGTTACCGTCGCCCCGGTCCCGTCCGTCAGTGTTGCTCCGGTCCCCGCAGTTACCGTCATCCCCGTTCCGGCCGTGTCGGAAACGAACCACAACGCAGCAGAAGTCGAGGCATCGGCCGGCGAGACCCGCGCCCACGATGCACCGGCGGCCCGGTCTGCCGAAGACACCTCAACCGCGGCAATCAGCATCGTGGACGTTAGGAAGCACTAGCTCCCAGCGCGGCTGCCACAATCTGCTCGAGTTCCTCCGCGGAACCCAAATCGTGCGGACGCACCACCTGGTTGTCGGCCACATAGAAGAACGCAGCCCGGACTTCATCCACGGGGACCCCTTTCAGCCGCGCCCAAGCGAGCCGGTAGGCTGCGAGCTGGACGGACTTTGCCCGGAGCTGGGACGCCGAGGGCCGGCGGCCGGTCTTCCAGTCCACCAGGTCCCAGCGCCCGTCAGCATCCAGGAAGACGGCGTCGATGCGCCCGCGGACCACCACTTCCCCTACCCGGGTTTCGACCGGGACTTCAACAAACGCGGGCGACCGGTCACTCCACTCCGAGGCTTTGAACGTGGCCACCATGGCGTCCAGGTCATAAGCGGCGTCAATATGATCATCCGAACCAGGGGCCTCGCCAAGATCCAGCATTCCGGCAGTGCCGAAGTATTCCTCCACCCAAGCGTGGAACGCGGTACCTTTCCGCGCCGACATGCCAGGCTCGCGAGGAACCGGACGCCGGAGCCGGCCTACTACGCCCTCGGGGTCCTCGCCCAGGTCCACCAATGTGGACGCGGAGATGTGGCCAGGCAAGTGCACGTCCTGTCCGCCCGCCCGCCTGGACCGGCGTTCCAGTAGCAACGCAGCTTCCCGGGCCCACTCGGCAGCACTGCCCCGGAGCCTCCTGCCGGGCTCCCCGGCAGGCCCGCAACTTTCAACAGCCGCGCCCTGGCCGGTAAGCGCGTGCTGCACGCCGGAGCCATTTTCGGAAATGCACGCATCCCCGGCGCTGGACGCATCAAGTACGGCCCGGACACGTGCCGCGGCACTATCCATGGCCCGCCGCCTGCCGGCAACCACGCGCCGTCGTTCGCCTGTACGGGGATCCACAGGACCTTCGAGAGGGTCGTACGGCCATGTGGCCAGCTCGGTTTCGGTGGTTAATGGACTCTTCTCCGGCAGGGACGCTTCCGCCACCGATGACGGATGCACCACCGCGCCGGCAGGTTGTGGTTTCTCCCCCGCCCCGATGGCGAGTTGCTCCAGTTCAACCAGGAACGGCGACATCTCAGCGCGGCCCGCCCGGGAACCGACCCAGGCTGCGCTGGAAACCCAGAGAACGTGCTTGGCCCTGGTGTAGGCCACGTATGCCAGCCGGCGCTCTTCGCCCTCACCGTGGACCTGGACTGCCGACTTGAAGTCCTTCTCGGCATCCAGCCAGCCTTTTTGGTCGGGCTGGTCGGTGTCCCATTGCGGCAGATCCGAACGGTCACCCCGCAACGGCCAGGGCAGTGCGGCCGCGCCGCTGCTCCACCGGGAGTCCTTGTTGCTCGGGAAGGCACCCGCATTCAGACCCGGAACAAAAACAACGTCCCATTCCAGGCCCTTTGACGCGTGGACGGTCAGCAACTGCACGGCCTCGCGGTTGATATCCGGCGGCGGTGCTTCCAGCCCGTTCTCCTCAGCCGAGGCCGCCTCCAGCCAGGCGAGGAAGGCAAGAATGTCCACCCGGTGGGAAGTACGCAGGAATCCCGCGGCGGCGTCCTGGAACGCGTCCAGGTTTCGGCGGGCCTGATGGATGCTGATTCCAGGGC
Organism: Pseudarthrobacter sp.; assembly: GCA_039932075.1. Taxonomy (GTDB): domain Bacteria; phylum Actinomycetota; class Actinomycetes; order Actinomycetales; family Micrococcaceae; genus Arthrobacter. Next base: position 2,341 of record JBDTQQ010000521.1, read on the forward strand.
GCGCCGCCACTTCGATATCGAGCAGCATGGCGCGTTCCACCTCACCGAGCAGGGTTGTGAGGTCGTCGCCGAGGTATCCGCGCAGCTGCCTGAGCTCAGCCGAAAGCCTCCCGAGCCGTGCGCGTGCCTCGGCGGTCAGCGCCCGGCCATGGGTGGAGACCCAGTCTTCGCGCGGCAGCCAGTCCAGCGCCTCGACGAGGCTGGCGCCGTCAGTCAGGTCGCTTTCA
>JBDTQQ010000522.1:0-2555 GCA_039932075.1 Pseudarthrobacter sp.
AACACCGATCACCCCACGCACCCCGCCGTGGTCACCCAATTTTCATGTCAGAGAGCGTTTGGGCTGGAGGGGTGCTCGGATGCCGGGGACAACGGCTGGCCGCGGCTTCACCACGGGCCCCAAAGTGCAAGGATGGAAGTAGACCTGCACCAGCACAGCAAAGGGCGGACCATGGCCAAAGGCATTTACGTCAGCGCAACCACTCCGGGCTCGGGCAAATCGCTTGTGGCCCTCGGCCTCGCGGACACACTTCACCGGCACGCGGACCGGATCGGCTTCTTCAAACCGGTGGTCCACGGCCCGGATGCGGCCGATGACCCGATGGTGGCGCTGATGAAGGCGCGTTTCGGGCTCGACGACGACCGGTGCCGTGGGGGACTGACGTCCGGTGAGGTACGTGCGTTGCTGGCAGACGGAAAGCGTGCCGAGATCGACGCCCGCTGTGTGGAAATTTTCGCCGACATCGCCAAGGTCTGCGACGTGGTGATCGTGGAGGGAACGGACCTGACCGGCCAGGATGCCGCCGTCGAATTTGACCTCAACGCCCGGCTGGCCAACAATCTCGCCGCGCCGGTGGTGGCTGTAGTGGGCGCAAAAGGGCTCAGCGTGGCTGAGGCGGCGGCCGCCGTCGAGGTTGCCCGCAAGGAGCTGATCGCGGAGAAGTGCTCGCTGCTGGCCATCATGGTGAACCGCGCCGATCCCGCGCTGGTAGACCGGATTGCGGCGGAGGTGAAACTGGGGACATCCGGCCGGCCTGTGTATGTCCTGCCGGAACTGGAGGAGATCGCCCGGCCCACCACGGGCGAGGTGGCCGCAGCGCTGGGCGTGCGGCAGATCGCCGGCCGTGCGGACATGGAACGCGATGTGCGGGACATCAAGGTGGCGGCAATGAACGTGAGCAACTTCCTGCACGTGCTGGACGAGGGCGCCCTGGTGATCGTCCCGGGCGACCGGGCGGACGTCATGGTGGCCTGCCTGGCGTCGTCGTTCTCGCCGGAGTTCCCCGTGCCATCCGCGCTGATCCTTACCGGAGGCCTGGCCCCGGACGCCAACATCCTCCCCCTGATGGCGCAGGCTCCCTTCCCCATCTTTGCCGCCGGCGAGGACACGTACATGACAGCCAAGCGCGTCTCCGAGGTCCGGAGCGAGATCTGGTCCGGGCACCGCCGCAAGGTGGCCTCCGCCCTGGGCCTGTGGTCCAAGCGCGTGGACGAGGCCGAACTGATGGAACGTCTCCACCTGCCCCGCCCGGAACGGATGACCCCGCTGCGGTTCCTGCACGACCTCATCGAGCGCGCCCGGGCGCAGCGCCGGCATGTGGTGCTGCCGGAAGGGACGGACGTGCGGATCCTGCGCGCCGCGGAAATCCTGCACCGCCGCGACGTCTGCGACCTCACGCTGCTGGGGCCCGAACCGGACGTCCGGGAGCTCGCCGCGGCCAACGGCATCGACCTCTCCGGGATCAACATCGTGGATCCGGCCACTTCGGAGCTGCGCCAAAAGTTCGCCGAAAAGTACGCTGAACTGCGCGCGCACAAGGGCGTGGACCTGCCCAAAGCTCTGGAGATCATGCAGGACGGCAGCTACTTCGGCACCATGATGGTCCAGCTGGGCGTGGTGGACGGCATGGTGTCCGGCGCCGCGCACACCACGGCGCACACCATCCGCCCCGCGCTGGAGTTCGTCAAAACGCGTGACGGCGTAAAAATCGTGTCCTCCGTGTTCCTGATGCTGATGCCGGACCGGGTGCTGGTCTACGGCGACTGCGCCGTGAACCCGGACCCGAACGTGGAGCAGTTGGCGGATATCGCGCTGGCGTCGGCCGAAACCGCCGCGCAGTTCGGCGTGGAGCCCCGGGTGGCCATGCTCTCCTACTCCACCGGCGCCTCAGGCTCCGGCGGGGCCGTGGACGAAGTCCGGCAGGCCACCGAACTGGTGCGTCAGCGCCGCCCGGATCTCGCCGTCGAAGGTCCCATCCAGTACGACGCCGCCGTGGACGCCTCCATCGCCGAGTCCAAAATGCCGGGTTCCTCGGTGGCCGGTCAGGCGACGGTGTTCATCTTCCCGGACCTGAACACCGGCAACAACACGTACAAGGCGGTGCAGCAGAGCTCGGGGGCGGTCGCCGTCGGGCCCGTTCTGCAGGGGCTTCGCAAGCCGGTCAACGACCTCTCCCGCGGCTGCACCGTGGAGGACATCGTGAACACGGTGGCCATCACGGCCATCCAGGCGCAGTCCGCGGAGCCCGCCGCCGAGCTGGCACCCGCGGCCGCCCATGCCTAGTCGGCTGTTGTCCGGGTCAGTGTTGTCCGGATCCGCAGTGTTGTCCGGGTCAGCTGTTTTCCGGCTCGGCGGGGCTGTCGGGATCTTCCTGCTGTGCGGGTGCATCGGCCAGGCCTGTCGGCAAGGATGTCCATGGCCCATGATCGCGCGAGATGACCGCACCCGCCGAGCCGCGCAGGACGCGGCGGGACCGGAGACGTCGTGTGCCCGTTCGGGCGACTATGCGTAGGTGAAACGCCCGACCAGCTCCTGCAGGTCGCCGGCCATGCGGG
>JBDTQQ010000523.1:0-2550 GCA_039932075.1 Pseudarthrobacter sp.
AGCAGATACACGTTGTTGTCCATCTCGCTGACCGAAATCCGGCGGATGGTGATGTCCTGCAGGTCGTGAATGAGCGTGTCCATGGGCTTCAGTGTATTCATGGCAACGGTCATTCCCGGCCTTCGGACACCCACTTCGGGTCCGCGGAGCGGGAGCCGACGACGGCGTCCGCGGCCTTGTTCAGCGCGTCCAGTTGCGCCGCGGTCAGGTTCAGGGACAGGGCGCCGAGGTTCTCGTCGATCCGGTGCGTTTTGCGCGTGCCGGGGATGGGGACCACGGGCAGGCCCAGCCGCTTGCCCTGCGCCAGCAGCCAGGCGAGCGCCACTTGGGCCGGGGTTGCGGACAGCTCCGTGGCCACGGCCTGGACTGCCGCGACCACTGCCTGGTTGGCGTCGGCGGCGTCCTCGGCGAAACGGGGGATCCGGCGTCGGAAGTCGCTGGCTCCGAGGCTGGAAGCGTCCACGGTGCCGGTGAGGAATCCCCGGCCCAGGGGCGAATACGGCACAAAGCCCACGCCCAGGCTGGCCGCGGCCGGAACAACGTTGCGTTCCACATCGCGGCTCCAGATGGACCATTCGCTTTGGACCGCGGCGATCGGATGTACCGCGTGGGCTTCAGCCAGCTCCTGCGCGGTCACCTCAGACAGGCCAAGGTGTTTGACCTTGCCCTGCTGCACCAGCCCCGCCATGGCCTCCACGGTTTCCACTATCGGAACGCGGAGGTCACGGCGGTGCATGTAGTAGAGGTCGATCACGTCCGTGCCGAGCCGCTTCAGGCTGGCGTCCACGGCCTGCCGGACGTAGGCGGCGTCGCCCCGGATGTCCGTATAGCCGTCCGTAGGGTTGCCCACCAGTCCGAACTTGGTGGCCAGCTGGACCTCGTCCCGCCGCTCCTTCAGCAGCTGAGCGATGAGTTCCTCGTTGCTGCCCCCGCCATAGATGTCCGCGGTGTCAATGAAGCTGACGCCGGCGTCCACGGCATGGTGCAGGGTCTGGAGGGCCTCGTCCTGGTCGATGCCACCGTAGACGGGGGTGAGGGCCATCCCGCCAAAGCCGAGGGGGCTGACGTTGAGGCCGTCGCCGAGGTGAACCGATGGTGCAGTCATGCGCGTGCTCCGTTCATTTGTGGACTACTGCTGGTGCGTTTCCCAGCCAAGAACCCCGACCCTGCCGAAGGTATTCCTAGCCCCAGGGGATGATCCGGTCCGCTCCCTGGCGCGTGGTATCGATGAGCCGGGCGTTCGTCTCATCCGGACCCGAGGCCCAGGCTTCCGCTGCGGTCCGTTCCATGCCGAACTCCACATGCCGGTCCACCAGCCTGGCCAAACGGACCGCAGGAGGTGTGTCCATGAACCAGACCTCATCGAGCTGCGCCCGGACGGTCTTCCACTCCGGCGTCTCCGCCAGCAGATAGTTTCCCTCGGTGATCACCAGCGGTACGGATGCGGGGATGGCGATGGACGCTGCCACGGGCTCATCCAAAGTGCGTCGGAACTCTGGCGCGTAGACCACAGGCTCATCCCGGCGCACCAGCCGCTGCAACAGCGACAGGTACCCGCCGACGTCGAACGTGTCCATAGCCCCTTTGCGCTGCCGCAGCGGAGTGCCGTCGATGATTACGTTGCCCAGATGGAAGCCGTCCATCGGTACCACCACGGCAAGGTCGGGCCCGAACTCCTGTTCCAGCCGGGCGGCGAACGTGGACTTACCGGAGCCGGGTGCCCCGGTGATGCCTAGCAAGGTCCGGCGGCCGCCGTCGAGCCTGTGCCTCAGCGCGTCGATCGCCACGGAGATTTCGGGGGAGTCCATGGCAAAAGCCTAAACCGGCCGGTCCTCCCGGACCTTGGTATCCGCAGGCAGCGACTTCAGCCCCGCTGCGCAACCCACAATTCCGGCGATGAAAAGCACTTTCAGCAGGCTGAAGGGTTCGACGCCGGTGGCCATCGCCCAGCCCACCGTCAATGCAGCCCCGATGCCCACCCAGACGGCGTAGGCGGTGCCCAGCGGAATGCTGCGGATGGCGAGTCCCAGGCCGATCATGCTCAGGGTGGAGGTCACGGCGAAGACCACGGTGGGCAGCAGCTGGGTGAAGCCGTCGGACAGCCCCAAGGCAGTCGCCCAGACGGCCTCGAGTACGGCGGAGCCGAGCAGCAGCAGCCATGCAACGGAACGCGGATTCATCACGCCACCACCTTGAGGCCCACCACGCACGCTGCGATGCCCGTGAGCAGCAGCAGGCGCGCCGTCGTCGGGCGTTCAGCCTTGGTGAGAATCGCGTAAGCGGAGGTCAGCACCACGCCCACACCCACCCAGACGGCGTAGGCGGTCCCGGTGGGAATGGTCTGCATGGCGATGGCGAGGCCGGCCATGCTCGCAAGGACGGAGACCAGGAAGATCAGGGCTGGGGCGATGCGGTGCCGGCCGGTGGCCTGGAAGGTCCGGTGCAGGGCGGCGGCCCAGATGGCCTCCAGCGATCCGGAAAGAATGAGGATTAACCACGAGATGACAGATCCTTTGGCCAGTCTTGTCGCGTGCCGGGTACTGAACCGTC
>JBDTQQ010000524.1:0-2545 GCA_039932075.1 Pseudarthrobacter sp.
TGACTCTCGGCGAGCTGGAACTGCCCAACCGGCTCGTGATGGCGCCGCTGACCCGGGTCCGCGCCGGCACGGAAGGGATCCCGGGACCACTTGTCGTCGAGCACTACCGTCAGCGCGCCTCGCTTGGACTGATTGTCAGTGAAGGAACCTACCCCAGCCATGCAGGCCGGGGATTCCCGGGCCAGCCCGGCCTCGTCACAACCGAGCAGCTTAAGGGCTGGGCCGAGGTCACCTCTGCCGTCCACGCTGATGGCGGCAGGATCTTCGCCCAGGTGATGCACGCAGGCCGGGTTACCCACGAAGACACCACCGGCGGCTATGAAGTTGTCGCGCCCAGCGCCATCGAGATCGACGGGGAGACCCGCACCTATGCGGGCAAGAGGCCGTTCCCGGTCCCGCACGCCCTGAGCGCCGAAGAGCTGCCGGGCATCGTCCAGGAGTTCGTCCGGGGATCCCGCAACGCCATTGAGGCCGGGTTCGACGGCGTGGAGCTGCACTCCGCCAACGGCTACCTGCTGCACGAATTCCTCGCACCGTCCGCCAACCAGCGGAACGACATCTACGGCGGCTCACCGGAGAACCGTGCGCGGTTCGTCGTAGAAGTTACCGAAGCCGTGGTGGCCGCCATCGGCGCTGACCGCGTCGGCATCCGCATTTCGCCGGAGCACAACGTCCAGGGCGCGCTCGAACTTGACGCCGCAGACGTGCAGGAGACATACGGCCGACTGGTGGATGCCCTGGCTCCGCTGAAGCTGGCCTACCTGAGCATCCTCCACAAGGAGCCGACCAGCGACCTGGTCCAGGACCTGCGCGCACGCTTCAACGGAACCTTCCTGGTGAACACCGGGTTCGGCGATATCACCACCCGGGAGGAAGCCGTGGCGCTCGACGACGACGGCCACGCCGACGCCGTGGTCGTCGGACGCCCCGCAATCGCCAACCCCGACCTGGTCCGCCGCTGGCGCGAAGGGCTGCCGCTCAACGAGTCGGATCAGTCCACGTTCTACAGTGACGGCGCCAAGGGCTACACCGACTACCCCGTGTACCAGAACTAGTACACGCACTAAGGTGCTCGCCGTTGGACATGTCCAGCCGCAACCATGAACAGTGGGCAGAACACCATTCTGCCCACTGTTCGTGTCTAAGAATGGGCATGTCCCCCGGGGAGGACCGCAGGCAGGGCCGGGGCGGATGGCTGGCACAGGCCGATGAAGCCGCCGAGTTGCTCCAGGCCTTCCGGGTGCGTGGGCAGGTAGTTGGTCAATTCGGGCGCGCGGATTACCACCGCCCGCCACTGACCGCGGGAGACTGCAACGTTGATGCGGTTGCGCGAGAGCAGGAACTCCATGCCCCGCGGAGCCTCGGCCACCGCCGAACAGGCCATCGATACGATCACCACGGCCGCCTCCTGGCCCTGGAACCTGTCCACGGTCCCTACCCTGACCTTCCGAAGGGCGGCACCGTCCAGAACCTCGCGGATCAGGTTGACCTGGGCGTTGTAGGCCGCCACCACCAGGATGTCGGCGGCCTCCAGCGGGCGGCTGGTGTCGGCGTCGTGCCACTGAAGCCCCAGGTGCCGCCGCACCTGGGCGAGTACTTCGGCTGCTTCCTCGGCCGACGAGGTGATGTTGCCGCTGTGCTCGACCAGCACTGTTTCGATTCCCGCCGGGACGCCGTCCAAGCGTCGGAGACCCGCGGCAGGGGCGGAGTGCAGCCGGCCCTCATAGGAAAACTCGGACACGGCCCGGCACAACGCCGAGGTCATCCGCCACGAATCCGTCAGGAAGTACCCGAACTCCGGCGGAAGCGTGGCATGACCGGCGGAAATCCAGCCCAGCGCGGACTCATCGACAGGCTCGGGATGGGTGCCCTGGCTGACCTGCGGCAGTTGCTGGGGGTCCCCGAGCAGCAGCAGCCGGCTACTGGCCTGCGCCACGGCCAGGGTATTGGCCAGGGAGAACTGGCCGGCCTCGTCGATCACCAGCAGGTCCAGCGAGCCGGCGGGCACCGTGGCGCCGGTCATGGTCCAGGCGGTGCCGCCCACCAGGGCGCCGCCCGGCGAGTCGAGCAGACGCGCGACATCCTTCGCCGAACGACGGTCCCAGGGGAGTGCTTCCTGGTGCTTTACCTCCTTCGCGACACAGCCGGGGTCGACGCCGGCCTTGCCGATGGCGGTCTTCAGCAGGTTTTCCACGACGGCATGGGACTGCCCGACGACGCCGATCTTCCACCCGCGGGCCACCAGTCGGGCGATGACGTGCGAGCCCACGTACGTCTTGCCCGTGCCCGGGGGGCCCTGGACCGCCAGGTAGGAGTGGTCCAGGGCTGCTGCGGACTCCGTGATGGCATCAACGAAACGGTCCGGTCCGTCGCCGGGGGCGGGCAACGGCAGCCCGGTTGAAAGCCTCGGCGGAACGCGCCGCAGCAGGTCCATGCCGGGATGGCGCGGAAACGCAGACCCGCCGGCGCGTAAACCTGCGGCGACGTCGTCGGCCAGGCCGGCCAGCGCCTCCTCGAGGTTCCTGGTCTGGAGGGGCTGGTCTTC
>JBDTQQ010000525.1:0-2543 GCA_039932075.1 Pseudarthrobacter sp.
ATTCAAGTCCGACGTCGGCGAGCCGGGTCAGTGCCTCGACCGCGGCCTGCACGTCCCAGCCCCCGTTCGCGTCCACCCGGATGGCTGCTTCCGGCAGTAAAGCTCGGACTGCACCCACCCGGGCGGCGGCGTCGTCGAGGGTCTGTCCGCGTTCCGCCACCTTGATCTTGACGGCATCAACCCGGCCGAACCGGGCCAAAACCTCGGGCACCTGCACCGCGGAGACGGCAGGGATGGTGGCGTTAACAGGAATGACCGACCGGACGGGAGCGGGGAAGCCCTGCCAGCCGGCTTCAATGGCGGCCGCAAGCCAGCGGGAGGCCTCGGCGTCGTCATACTCGGGGAACGGACAGAACTCCGCCCAGCCAACGGGGCCCCGCAGCAGGAGGGTTTCACGTTCCATGATGCCGCGGAACTTTACCCGCATCGGCAGGCTCACAACATGCGCGGAGGCCAGCAATCCCTCGAGGGACGGCAGGGTGGGCGGGACCGGAGAAGACATGCGTTCACTGTACAAGCGCCCTCTGACAACGTTCGGAAGCTGCGCAATTGCATCAGATGCAGGATGTGCGGGCTGCTTCGAAGCCGAGCTAGACCGCGGGCTCACCAGTCGACCTGTAATACTCAGACAATGGCCGTCTACTTTGAGTGCACAACCCACACAAGTCTGCCCAAAACAGAGTTGTTCGATCGTGCCCGTAGCGTCGATGCCCACAAAGACTCCATGGCGAGGTCTCGTGAAGAAGCGATTGCTGGCGTGACAGCTGGGCTTATCTCCTTGGGCGAGGAAGTCACGTGGCGGGCCTGGCACTTCGGCCTTCCTCTTCAAATGACCAGCCGCATCACGGAGATGCAATCACCTGACTATTTCGTAGATGAGCAGGTCGAAGGACCATTTCGACGGTTCCGGCATAGGCATGAGTTCAGTGAGAATGCGGCGGGCACCACAATGATTGATCGAATCGAGTTCACTGCACCGTTCGGCCCGGTAGGACGCTTGGCCGAAAGGCTCGTGCTGGCCCGTTACCTGAAAAACCTGATTGAGGCGCGAGGCCGGCATCTTGGGAATGACCTCATGCTGGAATAGCTGCACCGGCCTCATGTGCGCCCTGTAGGTGACCGCAAGACATCCTCAACTGGACGATCGTGAGAAGCTGAGCGAATGATTCTGGAGCACGCGATCCTCCCCGTCCGTGTCACACCGGGCTTCGAGCCGTTGTAATGCCAGCTTCGCTGCCAGCCTGACCAATCCGTTACGGCCCGCACGGCGGCTGCCCGCTGGCCTCGAAGTGATGGCGTAGGCCGAATTTTCGGCCAAGAATGGAGTTACAGATGTCTTCCTTCGGAACGGTACGACAGGACTGGAAACCCGGAACGCTGTCTTCTGACCAGACCAATTACGAGGGTCTTCGGGTGGTGATCTTCGGCGGTACCGGCGGCCTGGGCCGCGCCATCACCCAGTCCCTGCTGCGCAAAGGGGCCGAGGTCACCGTCGTGGGAAGGACGCTCAAAGACCCTCCTCACCCCAAGAGGTCATTTATCCCGGCAGACCTGTCGTCCTTGAACAACTCCCGCCAGGTGGCCCGCGACTTGCCGGCCGAAACCTTCGACGCAGTCCTGCTCACCCACGGGATATTTACAGGACGGACCCGCGAAGTAACACCGGAAGGCGTAGAGAAAGATCTGGCCACGAGCGCGATGAGCCGGTGGGTCGTTGCCCAGGAATTGGCGCCACGGCTGGGCCGGAGAAGGCCTTCGCGCCGGCAGAAGCCGCGTCTTTTTGTCTGGGGGTTTCCCGGGGGCGAACGCGCGCTGGATCTCACAGACATTCAATCGACCCGAAACTACCGCTGGCAGACAGCCCACAGCAATACCGTGGTGTTCAACGAGGCTCTGGTCCACCATGCTGCCGCTCGGTTTCCGGACATCAACGTGTTCGGTATGAATCCCGGCATCATCAAGACCAACATCATGGCCGGTGTCCTCGGACAAGCGACCTTGAAACTACGAGCACAGCAGATCCTCATAGGTCTGCTGTTCCAGAGCGCGGAGGCCTACGCCGAGAAAGTGGTGCCCCTCGTAGTCCATCCCGCCCTGGAAGACAGGTCAGGCGCACTGTTCAATCGGCATGCCCAACCAATAGAACCCAACCCCTGGCTGATCTCCGATGACCACCGTGACCGCGTAGTCGCAGCGGCGGAATCCCTCTCAGCCCGGATCCTTGGTTAGTGGCATTCTCGCAAACGAGTGCTCGGGCAGCCTGGAAACGCCGCGGCTATCCACGGTCAAGCCCGTGAGCCGCTGTTCTGGAGGCTTAAAGTGTCGAGGAGCCTTTGATCGGATTTCCGCTATGGGCGTGGATTTGACCGCTTCGTGGCAGCATTCTGTCATCGCTCAGTGTCGCACCAGCGCCCGTAAGCGGATGCCCAACCGGGACAGCAGAGAGCCGCTATGGAGGGACCGACCGCGCAAAAGACTAGAGTTCAGGAAACTGATCGAACTGATCGAAGCCTCCTGTTGCAGTGACCGCTTGAATCCGCCGT
>JBDTQQ010000526.1:0-2542 GCA_039932075.1 Pseudarthrobacter sp.
TCGGCAAGGACGTGCTGCTGCTCACCGACGGCCGCTTCTCCGGCGGAACCACCGGCCTGTGCATCGGCCACGTCGCGCCCGAGGCGGCCGACGGCGGCCCCATCGCCTTCGTCAAGGACGGCGATCGGATCCGGGTGGACATCGCGGCCCGCAGCTTCGACCTCCTGGTCGACGAGGCCGAGCTCGAAGCCCGCAAGGTGGGGTGGGAGCCGCTCCCGGCCAAGTTCACCAAGGGTGTGCTCGCAAAGTACGCCAAGCTCGTCCACAGCGCCTCAACGGGCGCCTACTGCGGGTAGTGCCTGCCGCCTAGGGTGGCAGGTGCCCGTCTCCCAACTAGGTAGCGTTGGCGCTGCCTAGTTGGGTTGGAAGGCCAATTGGTGGACAATGAAGTCCATATAGTGAGATGCGTACCACCCCCGTTGACAGGCATCTCACTCAGAGGGAAAACTGACTGCATGATCGCAACCGTTACCGTCGGCGCCGCTTTGGGTGTATCCGTCGTCCTTACCAAGCGCGTGGCAGCATAGCACGACTGGTAACGTACCGTCACGCGCAACCCCTCGAAGAGCCGCCAGGCTGAGGGGTTTTTTTATTTTCCGCAGTTCCAAGAAGCACCAATGATCCACAAGGAAGAGTCCGATGAGCAAAGGATCGCCGATCAGCCCCTCGCTGATGGCTACTAAGTCCGCTGGAGCCCCCAAGGCTCCGGAACGTGCCGACAAGACGGCTGAGCATGCCGCCGTCGTCGCTGACCTTGCTGCTGTCTCTCCTGTCCTTGGGCCGAACAACGTTGTACCCCCAACGGTGATGACCGGCTCAGAAGCTATTGTCCGCTCGCTCGAAGAACTCGGCGTCGACGATATTTTTGGTTTGCCCGGTGGCGCGATCCTGCCTACCTATGACCCCTTGATGGCCTCCAGAATGAATCACGTCCTGGTCCGTCACGAACAGGGAGCCGGCCACGCAGCGCAAGGCTATGCCATGGTTACCGGCCGGGTGGGCGTCTGTATCGCCACCTCCGGCCCCGGTGCCACCAACCTCGTTACCGCCATCATGGATGCCCACATGGACTCCGTGCCCCTGGTGGCCATCACCGGCCAGGTAGCCAGCGGCGTGATCGGCACCGACGCATTCCAGGAAGCCGACATTGTTGGCATCACGATGCCGATCACCAAGCACTCATTCCTGGTGACGGACCCCAACGACATCCCGCACGTCATGGCCGAAGCGTTCCACCTGGCTTCCACCGGTCGTCCCGGTCCGGTGCTGGTGGACGTCGCCAAGGATGCCCAGCAGGGCAAAATGACGTTCTCCTGGCCGCCGAAGATCGATCTCCCCGGCTACCGCCCGGTGACCCGCGGGCACAACAAGCAGGTCCGCGAAGCGGCCAAGCTGATCGCTGCTGCCAGCAAGCCGGTCCTGTATGTGGGCGGCGGTGTGGTGAAGGCTCATGCTGCTGCGGAACTCCGCGTGCTGGCCGAGCTGACCGGCGCTCCGGTTGTTACCACGCTGATGGCGCGTGGAGTCTTCCCGGACTCCCATCCGCAGCACGTGGGCATGCCGGGCATGCACGGCACAGTGTCTGCCGTGACAGCCCTGCAGCAGTCTGACCTTCTGATCACCCTGGGAGCACGGTTCGACGACCGCGTAACGGGCGTGCTCAAGACGTTCGCCCCGCATGCCAAGGTGATCCACGCCGACATCGATCCCGCGGAGATCTCGAAGAACCGCGCGGCCGACGTGCCGATTGTGGGATCGGTTAAGGAAATTATCCCCGAACTCTCCGAGGCCATCCGTTCACAGTTCGAAGCGTCAGGCACCCCTGACCTCACCACCTGGTGGGCCTTCCTGAACAACCTCAAGGAAACCTACCCGCTGGGCTGGACCGAGCCGGACGATGGACTCACGGCCCCGCAGCGCGTCATCGAACGCATCGGTGCGCTGACCGGCCCGGAAGGCATCTACGTTGCCGGTGTGGGCCAGCACCAGATGTGGGCCGCGCAGTTCATCAAGTACGAGCGTCCGCACGCCTGGCTGAACTCCGGCGGCGCCGGCACCATGGGCTATGCCGTTCCTGCCGCCATGGGAGCCAAAGTGGGGGAACCGGACCGTGTGGTCTGGGCAATCGACGGCGACGGGTGCTTCCAGATGACCAACCAGGAACTGGCCACCTGCGCCATCAACAAGATCCCCATCAAGGTTGCCATCATCAACAACTCGTCGCTGGGCATGGTCCGCCAGTGGCAGACCCTCTTCTATGAGGGCCGCTACTCGAACACGGACCTCAACACCGGCCATGAGACCGTCCGGATCCCGGACTTCGTCAAGCTGGCCGACGCGTACGGCTGTGCCTCGTTCCGCTGTGAACGGGACGAGGACATCGATGCAACTATCCAGAAGGCCCTTGAAATCAATGACCGCCCCGTGGTCATCGACTTTGTGGTGAGCCCCGACTCCATGGTGTGGCCGATGGTGCCCGCCGGCGTGAGCAACGACCAGATCCAGGTTGCCCGCAACATGACCCCGGAATGGGAAGAGGAGG
>JBDTQQ010000527.1:0-2541 GCA_039932075.1 Pseudarthrobacter sp.
CCGAAGAGCTGACCGCCGATCTGCAGCGCGATGGAGCTGGCGGCGGAAGCCGAGTCCTCGAACACCCCGCCGGGGTGGACCAGCTGGGTCACGTAGGACACGGTCACGAAGATGCCTCCGCCGATCAGGGCGATGAGCATGATGGCGCGGGGCATGTTCTTGCGCGGTTCGATGGTCTCCTCGGTGAGGGTGGTGACGGCGTCGAACCCCAGGAACGAATACGCCGCGATGGCCGCACCCGCGGAGATGGTGGCGAAGCTGGAGGTGTCGTTGAAGAACGGCTGGGTGCTGGCCAGGCCGCCGGCACCGGAGGTGGACACCACGTTGCCGATGGCCAGCGCCACAAAGAACACGATGACCAGCAGCTGGAACGCCATCAGCACGTAGTTGGCCTTGTCCGCCACCTTGATGCCCAGGATGTTCAGGGCCGTGGTGATGAGGATGAAACCAACGACCCAGACACCGATGGGGATCTCGGGGAACTGCGCGCTCAGATAGGAGCCGCCGATCAGCCAGATCACCATGGGCAGGAAGAGGTAGTCCAGCAGGATGGCCCAGCCCACCAGGAACCCCACCCTGGGATCGATGGACCGCCGGACGTAGGTGTAGGCGGACCCGGCCACCGGGTGTGCGACGGCCATCCGGCCGTAGCTGTGCGCCGTGAACAGCATGGCCACGAGCGCCACCAGGTACGCGGACGGTGAGGCCCCGCCGGTGGTTTCGGCGATGATGCCGAAGATCCCCAGGACAATCAGCGGGGTCAGGTACGCGAGGCCGAACAGGACCAGGGAGGGCAGTTTCAGCGTGCGGGTGAGGGTGGGTGTTGTTGTCACGGGGTTTCCTTAGGCGTTGAAGGACTGGGGAGCCCAGGTGGCCGGGGTGATCCGGCCCTGGTAAACGGGCAGTTCAATGGCGTCTTCGCCGTCGCGGAACTGGGACCAGGGGCGGTTGAGGTTTTCGGTGCCGTGGGTCCTGACATGCTCGACGGCGGCAAGGTCGAGTTCGGCCGTGAGCAGTACCGGGGTGTCGTCGGGCGCCTCGGTGAGGGTGTTGCCCTCGGGGTCCACGATGATGCTTCGGCCTGTTCCGGTGGGACCGGCGCAGTTGACGCTGACCATAAAAACCTGGTTCACGATGGCGTTGGCCTTGGCGAGCACCAGTTCCTGCCTGCGGTCCGGCGTGGTGGTTTTCACGACGTTGAGGATGACTTCGGCGCCCATCCAGGCGAGCTGGCGGGACACCTCGGGGAACCACGCGTCGTAGCAGATGTTCAGGCCCACCCTCCCAATGCCGGCGAGGTCCACGGTGGTGAACCGGTCACCGGGGTCGTAAGGTTCGAAGGGCCGCCAGGGGAAAACCTTCCGGTAATAGCCGGCAAGCCCGCCCTCCGGGGAAAGGACCAGCTGGGTGTTGAACAACTGCCCTTCCGGGCCTCGCTCGCACACGCTGCCCGGGACCAGCCAGATGCCAAGATCACCGGCGATCTGCCGCAGTTCCTTGACCCGGGGGCCCTCCAGCGGTTCCGCGGAAGCCTGGAGCGCTTCCGTGCGCTGCTGGTCGGGATCGGAATCCCCGAACAGGTGAAGCTCCGGAAAGACCACCAGCCTGCTGTGGGGCTGGACGGCGAGGGCGGCTTTGACCTCGTCCGCAAACGCCGAGACTGGCTCGCCGATGAGCCGGGGCCGGGTCTGGGCTGCGATGAGGGGAAGGATGCGTTGCATGGTTATCTCCACGTTGGGGTGTGATCTGCACTATATTAGATCAGAATGATCTAATTATGGGAAGGGGGAGGATTGGGCCGTAAAGTAGCGGATATGACCCGTCAGTTGGAGGACGCCGCCGACGCTTCGCCCATCGGGGCCGGAAGCCTGGCCGGCATCGAACGTCGCAGCGCCATTGACGCCGTGCGGCTTCGGATCGGCATGGCGATTTCCCTGGGCCTGCTGAAGCCTGGCGATCGCCTGCCCGATCAGGAGGACGTTGCCCTGGGCCTGTCGGTCAGCCCGATCACCGCCCGCCGCGCGCTGGCGAGCCTGGCGGAGCACGGTGTGGTGGTCCGCCGGCGCGGCCGGGGCGGCGGAACGTTCGTGGCCGACGAGCCCCCGCGGAGCGTACTGGCTGAACTCTCCGCATCACCGGCCGAGTCCCGGGCCGTGAACCGGCTGGTGGACCGGAGGCTGCTTTTCGAATGCGCCGTGACGCACTACGCGGCGGTCAACGCCACGGCCGAACAGCTCGATGAGCTCGAACGGCTGACCCATGACATGGCCGAATCTGCGGACTGGTCCGGCTACCACAAGGCAGACGAGCAGTTCCATCAGCTGGTGGGCACCGCGTCGGGGCTGGGCACCGCGGTGCAGGAGTACCACGAGACGCTGGCACAGCTCTACGCCTACTTCATCCCCTACCCGATCCAGCTCCTGCATAAATCGAACTGCGACCACATCGCACTGGTGGCAGCCCTACGGGGACGCGATGTCCAGGAAGCCGTGGAGGTCTCGCGCAAACACCGACGAGGCGTTCACCCTCGGCGGCAGCACG
>JBDTQQ010000528.1:0-2538 GCA_039932075.1 Pseudarthrobacter sp.
GGATGTCGCTGAAGATGTCCGCGATTTCTGCCTGGTTCAGGGTTTCCCGTTCCAGGAGCTCGAGGGCCAACTGGTCCAGCACGTCACGGTTTTCGGTGAGGATCGCGTAGGCCTCATCATGCGCCTGGTCGATCAGGCGGCGCACTTCCTCATCCACAACGTAGGCGATCTGGTCCGAGTAGTTGCGCTCGTGCCCGGCATCGCGGCCCAGGAAAGGCTCGCCGCCGCCCTGGCCCAGGCGCACCGCACCAACCCGCTCGCTCATGCCGTACTCGGTGACCATTTTGCGGGCCGTGCCGGTGGCCTTTTCGATGTCATTGGAGGCGCCGGTTGAGGGGTCGTGGAAGACGATTTCCTCCGCCACGCGGCCGCCCATGGCGTAGGCCATCTGGTCCAGCAGCTCATTTCGGGTCACGGAGTACTTGTCGTTATCTGGCACCACCATGGTGTAACCCAGAGCGCGGCCGCGGGGCAGGATGGTGATCTTGGTGACCGGGGCGGAGTTCCGCAGCGCCGCTGCCACCAATGCGTGGCCGCCTTCGTGGTACGCGGTGATCTTGCGCTCGTGTTCCTTCATGACGCGGCTGCGCTTCTGCGGGCCGGCCATCACGCGGTCGATGGCCTCGTCCAGGGCGCGGTCGTCAATGAGGTTTGCGTTGGAGCGGGCGGTCAGCAGCGCTGCTTCGTTGAGGACGTTGGCCAGGTCAGCACCCGTGTAGCCGGGGGTCTTCTTGGCCACTGCCTTCAGGTCAACACCCGGGGCCATCGGCTTGCCCTTGGCGTGGACCTGAAGAATCTGGTCACGGCCGATCATGTCGGGCGCATCCACACCGATCTGGCGGTCGAAGCGTCCCGGGCGCAGCAGGGCCGGGTCCAGGACATCCGGGCGGTTGGTGGCAGCGATCAGGATGACGTTGGTCTTGACGTCGAAGCCGTCCATCTCCACGAGCAACTGGTTGAGGGTCTGCTCGCGTTCGTCATTGCCGCCGCCGATGCCGGCACCGCGGTGGCGGCCGACGGCGTCGATCTCGTCCACGAAGATGATGGCGGGTGAGTTGGCTTTGGCCTGTTCAAAGAGGTCGCGGACGCGGGAGGCGCCGACGCCGACGAACATTTCAACGAAGTCCGAGCCGGAGATGGAGAAGAACGGGACGCCAGCCTCGCCTGCGACGGCGCGGGCCAGGAGGGTCTTGCCGGTTCCGGGAGGGCCGTAGAGCAGCACACCCTTGGGGATCTTGGCGCCGACAGCCTGGAACTTGGCCGGTTCCTGCAGGAATTCCTTGATTTCCTGCAGTTCCTCCACGGCCTCGTCAGCACCGGCGACGTCCACAAAGGTCACTTGCGGCATGTCCTTGCTGACCATCTTGGCCTTGGACTTGCCGAACTGCATGATCTTGGAGCCGCCGCCCTGCATGCGGGTCATCAGGAACCAGAACAGTGCGCCGAGGAGGATGACGGGGATCAGGAGTGAGAGCAGGCCGGAGAACCAGTTGCTCTCGATTGGCTGGTCCGTGTAGCCGTTCGCGGGCTTGGCGTCGGTGACAGCCTTGACGACGTCGGCCGCGCGGGCATCCACGTAGAAGAACTGGACGCTCTTGCCTTTGTCCTGGCCGTCTACGCTCAGGCTGTCCTTCAGGACCAGGTCCACCCGGTTCTCGCCGTCGAAAATCTTTGCCTGCTCAACCTTGCCGTTCGCGGCGAGGAGCTCAAGGCCCTTGTCCGTGTCGATCCGTGCCGCACCGCCGGGAGCCAGCGTTGCAAAGGCCACGAGGAGCATGCCGATCACAACGACGATCCAGATGCCCGGGCCCTTGAAGAAACTCTTAGCTTTCATCTGTTCGGGGGCTGGCCCCGTCCCTCCTGGTAGTGCTGCACGGCGAGTGGTCTACGCGCGTGTGGTGCTGCATCAGCTACTAGCTATACACCGTCCGGAGTAAATCACGCACGATGCCGCCTAAAAGTTCCCTCTGGGCGTAGCAGCATCGTGCGGCGGCGCCACCGATCCGCGGGCGAATAGTTTGTCGGCGAGCACTTCGCCGGCCGCCGGGAATTGCTACGTCTTAGACGCCGCGAGATGGCATTTCGCGGCAGTGTTCAGTCGGAGGACTGCCAGGAAATGCCATCTCGGCGGGAAGAAGGTTTACTCGTAGACGTGCGGGGCGAGGGTGCCCACAAAGTCCAGATTGCGGTACTTCTCTGCGTAGTCCAGGCCGTAGCCCACCACGAACTCGTTGGGGATGTCGTAGCCGACGTACTTGACGTCGATTTCCACCTTGGCGGCCGTGGGCTTGCGGAAGGCCGTGCAGATCTCCACGGACGCGGTGCCGCGGGATTCGAGGTTGGTCTTGAGCCAGGAGAGCGTCAGGCCGGAATCGATGATGTCTTCAACGATCAGGACGTCCTTGCCCATCAGGTCCGTGTCCAGGTCCTTGAGGATGCGGACCACGCCGGAGGACTGGGTGCCGGAGCCGTAGGAGGACACTGCCATCCAGTCCATCGAAACGTGGCTGTGGAGTGCGCGGGCGAGGTCGGCCATGA
>JBDTQQ010000529.1:0-2534 GCA_039932075.1 Pseudarthrobacter sp.
CCCCCCGCCCCGCAGCCGAGATCGCGCAGGCGATGGCCGCCGTCGTGCGTTCCACGTGCGCGGACCTCGGCATCACGTCACCCCGGATTTCCATCGAACCGGGCCGCGCGATCGTGGGCAGTACCACCTTCACGCTGTACGAGGTGGGCACCCTCAAGACAGTGCGGGTGGACGCTGGCGCCGCCGGAACAGCGGAAACAGTGGGCACGGGGCCGGAAAACGTTACGTATCCGCGCCGCTATGTGTCAGTTGATGGCGGGATGAGCGATAACGCCCGCCCGGTGCTCTACGACGCGGATTATTCGGCCGTTCTGGCCTCGCGTACCTCCAACGCCGCCCCGCAGCTGTCCCGAGTGGTGGGCAAACATTGCGAGAGCGGCGACATAGTTGTTAGAGATGTATATCTGCCCGAGGACGTGGCAGCCGGTGATCTGCTCGCTGTACCGGGGACCGGCGCCTACTGCTGGGCCCTGTCAAGCAACTACAACTATCTGGCCCGGCCGGGCGTTGTCGCTGTGCGCGACGGATCTGCCCGGCTCATTGTCCGCGGGGAAACCGAAGAAGATCTGCTCAACCGCGACATGGGAGTCTGAATGACTGAATTGCGAACCCTGAAAGTAGCCCTCCTGGGCTGTGGCAATGTTGGGGCCCAGGTTGCGCGGATTCTCATTGAGGACGCCGACGCCCTGGCCGCCCGCACCGGTGCCCGCCTGCAGCTCAGCGGCATCGCCGTGCGCAACGTGAACGCCAAGCGGGACGTTGAGCTTCCGCAGGAACTCTTCACCACCGACGCCGCGACCCTCGTCAAGGATGCAGACCTGGTCATCGAGCTGATGGGCGGCATCGAGCCGGCCCGCACGCTGATCCTCTCCGCGCTCAGCAACGGCGCCTGCGTGGTCACCGGCAACAAGGCGCTGCTGGCCCAGGACGGCCCAACCCTCTACGAAGAGGCTGACAAGGCCGGCGTGCAGCTGTCCTACGAAGCTGCCGTGGCTGGCGCCATCCCCATTTTGCGTCCGATCCGCGACAGCCTCTCCGGCGACCACATCACCCGGGTGCTGGGCATCGTCAACGGCACCACCAACTTCATCCTGGACCAGATGGATTCCACCGGCGCCCAGTTCGCGGACGCCCTCGCCGAAGCCCAGCGCCTCGGCTACGCGGAAGCGGACCCTACCGCCGACGTCGAGGGCCACGACGCTGCCGCCAAGGCCGCGATCCTGGCCACCCTGTCCTTCCACACCCGGTTCGCCCTCGAAAACGTCCACTGCCAAGGCATCACTTCTGTCACCGCTGATGACATTGCGGCGGCCAAGGACGCGGTCTTCGTCATCAAACTCCTCGCCATCGCGGAAAAGCTCACCGATGCCGACGGCGGCGAAGGCATTTCGGTGCGGGTGCACCCCACGCTGCTGCCACGTGAGCACCCGCTGGCTGCCGTCCGGGGCGCCTTCAACGCGGTTTTCATCGAGGCTGAGAACGCCGGGGAACTGATGTTTTACGGCCAGGGTGCCGGCGGCACCCCCACGGCGTCTGCCGTGCTTGGCGACCTCGTCTCCGCGGCCCGCCGCCTGGTGCTGGGCGGACCCCAGCGGACCGAAACCACCACCGGCTACATTCCGGCGCTTCCCATCGACGCGGCCACCACGAGCTACTACATCGGGCTGGATGTCGCGGACCAGCCCGGTGTCCTGGCACGCATCGCCCAGCTCTTCGCTGAGCACGGTGTGTCCATCGAAACCATGCGGCAGACCATCCACCGGGGCGCCGACTCCACGGTGGAGTCCGCCGAACTGCGGATCGTCACGCACCGTGCATCCGAGGCTGCCCTTGCAGCCACCGTCGAGGCCGTGAAGGGCCTGGACGTCATCAATTCAGTTACATCCGTTCTGCGGGTAGAAGGAGTCTAAGTGGCTCACCAATGGCGCGGCGTTATCCGCGAATACGCTGACCGTCTGCCCGTGACGGAATCCACCAGGGTCATCACCCTGGGCGAAGGCGGCACCCCGCTGGTCCACGCCCAGAAGCTCTCCGAACTGACGGGTTCCACCGTGTACCTGAAGGTCGAGGGAATGAACCCCACCGGCTCGTTCAAGGACCGCGGCATGACCATGGCCATGACGGCGGCCGTGGAGTCAGGCGCGAAGGCAGTTGTCTGCGCGTCCACCGGCAACACGTCGGCCTCCGCTGCCGCCTACGCAACGGCCGCAGGGCTGACGTGCGCCGTGCTGGTGCCCGAAGGCAAGATCTCCATGGGCAAGCTGAGCCAGGCCATCGCCCACGGCGCCACGCTGCTGCAGGTGGACGGCAACTTCGATAACTGCCTGGATATCGCGCGGAAGCTGGCCGAGTCCTACCCGGTGTTCCTGGTCAACTCCGTCAACCCCGCCCGCATCCAGGGCCAGAAAACCGGCGCTTTTGAGATTGTTGACGCGCTGGGCGACGCACCGGACATCCACGTCCTGCCCGTCGGCAACGCCGGCAACATCACGGCGTACTGGAAGGGCTACGGCGAGTACTTCCGCGACGGCGTC
>JBDTQQ010000530.1:0-2533 GCA_039932075.1 Pseudarthrobacter sp.
GGCAAACTCCCAGGCTTCAAGGACGAATTCAGTCAGCTCGTGCTGTCCGGCATCATTGATGTTGCCGTCCTCGTCCAAATACTGGACAAGGGACAGCGGCCGCTTGTGCGAGGCAAAGGGAACCGGCCGCGCGCCGGGGTGGGCATCCACCAAAAGTAGGTGGACAGTATTGGACCCGATATCGAGGACGCCTAGCCGCATCCTGCCATTATTCCCCCGGCCAGGCCTTCACTCACAACCGGTCCAAAAATGTCAGTTGGAGGACGGGTCCTCAGGTGAGCCGTCGGGAAGCTCGTCGGCGCGCTTGAAATCGCGCTTGATGTTCGAGACGCCCTCCTGGTTGATCTCGAAGCCATACGCGGCTCCGGGGTTGATCACCATTCCCAGTTCCTCGCCGATGTTGGCGATGATGGCTGCACCCTGGGTCCCCAGGACGTTGGGGGCCGCCTCCAGGTACTGCTGGTCCACCCGGCTGGGGTGGGAGAACACTGCCAGGACAGGGTCGCCGTCGGCGTTGGCCAGGACGAGCGGCTCCACCTGCGAGTCTTCGCCTTCGATGCCGTCGGTGCTGATGACATAGACCTCGCTGTTGAGGAACGACAGGATGACGTCCACCGGGCTGCCCTCAGGCTGTCCGCCCAGGGCCAGCTTCTCTTCGAGGTCGTTCAGCGGCGAGGGGTCGGCTGTGCCGGGCTGTTCAGTCATGTATCTACTCGACCACGATTGAGCCCGGCACCGCAATTCCACCCGTGCGAACGGGAGGGGAGAAATCCTCGGCGTGCTCGCTCGTGCCTCACTTAGACGCACGCTGCCGGATTCCTCCCCTCCTGTTTTCTGCTGCTGTTTCAACCGGTTCTACCACAGCGCTGAGTTTGGCCGACCGAACACCCGGTCCGGAGTTACTTCTTGGCGGCAGCCTTCTTCTTTACCGGGGCCTTGCGTGCCGTTGTGGTGCGTTTGACCGGACCCTTGGCCCGCTTCTCGGCGAGTAGCTCCACGGCCTGTTCCCGGGTGAGTTCCTCCAGGGAGGTGGCGCGGGGAACCGTGATGTTGGTGATGCCGTCCGTGATGTACGGGCCGAAGCGGCCTTCTTTCACCACAATGTTCTTCTCCGAGACGGGGTCCGGACCGAATTCAGCCAGCGGCGGTACAGCGGCACGGGCGCCGCGCTGCTTCGGCTGGGAGTAGATCTCCAACGCCTGCTCCAGCGTGATGGTGAAGATTTCCTCTTCCGTGCCGATCGAGCGCGAGTCCGTGCCCTTCTTCAGGTACGGGCCAAAGCGGCCGTTTTGCACCGTGATGAGGTTGCCTTCGGCGTCCTCCCCAAGTGCGCGGGGCAGGCTCATCAGCTGGAGTGCTTCGTCCAGGGTGACCGACTCAACGGTCATCGACTTGAACAGCGAACCGGTGCGCGGCTTGGCTTTGACGGGCTTCTTCGGCGGCTTGGGCTTGCCGTTCTTGTAATACTCAACAGGCTGGTTGGCGATCTGTTCCTCTGTCATCTCCGGAATGACTTCGGTGACGTAGGCGCCGTAGCGGCCGTTCTTCGCAACTACCGTGTGGCCGGTGTGCGGATCCGCCCCCAGGACGCGTTCCTCGGGCGCAGCAGTTTCCATGAGCTCGATGGCCTTGGCAGGCGTCAGCTCGTCCGGGGCCAGGTCCTCGGGAACGTTGGCGCGCGAGTTCTCCACGATTTCGCCGGTCTTCGGATCAACCGTGGCAGCGGAGCTTTCCAGGTACGGACCGAACTTGCCGACCCGCAGCGTGATCTCATCCGTGATGGGAATGGAGTTGATTTCCCGGGCATCGATCTCGCCCAGGTTGTTCACGATGCTGAGCAGACCGGGGTCTTTTTCCTCGCCGAAGTAGAAATGGCGCAGCCACGCGGACCCCACGGCCTGGCCGTTGGCGATCTTGTCCAGGTCGCCTTCCATGTCTGCGGTGAACTCGTAGTCCACGTAGTCGCTGAAGTGCTGCTCGAGCAGACGGATCACCGAGAACGCGATCCAGCTCGGCACCAGCGCTGAGCCCTGTTTCCGGACGTAGCCGCGGTCCTGGATGGTGGAGATGGTGGAGGCATAGGTTGACGGACGGCCGATGCCCTTCTTTTCCAACTCTGCGGTCAGCGACGCTTCGGTGAAGCGCGGCGGCGGTGAGGTCTCGTGGCCCACAGCCACAACATCCGACGACGTGAGGGCGTCGTCCTTGGCTACGTTCGGCAGCCTGCGGGCCTCGTCGGAGTCGTCGTCGCCGCGGCTCTCGTCCTTGCCTTCTTCATAGGCGGCCAGGAAGCCGGGGAAGGTGATGACGGTGCCGGAGGCGGAGAATTCAGCGTCCCGGCCATCTGCAGCAACGGCGCCGAGGCGGATGGTTGCCGTGGAGCCCTTGGCATCGCCCATTTGGGAGGCAACGGTGCGCTTCCAGATCAGCTCGTAGAGGCGGAACTCGTCACCGGAGAGCAGTTTGGCCACCTGGGCAGGGGTGCGGAAGGAGTCACCGGCGGGGCGGATGGCCTCGTGGGCTTCCTGCGCGT
>JBDTQQ010000531.1:0-2533 GCA_039932075.1 Pseudarthrobacter sp.
GGTCCGTGTTGATGAACGAGGCAATGGCGTTGAGTGAGTTGTAGATGAAATGCGGGCTGATCTGGGCCCGCAATGCCCGCACTTCAGCTTCCATCAGCAGCGTGCGGGACGCATCCAGTTCCGCGAGCTCCACCTGGACGGCCACCCAGTCGGCCACTTCACTCGTGGCGCGCACCAGGCCGGCGCCTGCCGAGGGGGCAAACGCCGCCACCGCGCCCACTACTCGCGAGCCGGCGCGCACCGGTGCAATGACAGCGGCCAGGGCGCCGGAGGCAGGCTCCGCTCCCAGCTCCCGGGCCTGGAGCACCGTGGTGCGTCCACCGGTCAGGACATCGGCGGCCAGGCCCATCAGCAGCGGCTTCAGTTCCTCGGCCGCCCCATCCCAGGCGAGCACACCCGCCGTGTCCGTGATAGCCAGCGCATCGCAGCCCAGCAGGGAACGGAGCTGCTTGCTCGCCTTCGCAGCCCCCGTCGGATTGAGGCCCGTGCGCAGGTGCTGCCCCGCCCGGGAGGCCGCGTGGAGGGTCTTGTAAGTGGCCTGCTCGGCGTCGGTGCCCAGTTCGCGGAAGGAGCGCAGCAGCTTGATTCCCAGACCGACGACGACGGCGATCGCCAAGGTGATCACCGCAACCGCGGCGGCAGTCAGGAGGGGGGAGTCCGGCATGGTGCCAGCGTAGCTTTGTCTGCCGTTAGGCGCAGCATCGTGACCGCTGAGCGACCGTTCCGGTCATTGCTATGGAATGCGGCCCTGCCCGCGCGCACAGTGATTGCAGTCACATTAGCGGCGCCCTGCATGCAGGAGTGGCTGGCTGGTGGGCCACTCAACTCTCAATGAGGAGGAACGATGGGTAACGATGCCCACACTCCGGACGCAGCGGCGTCCGTGGACTTCGAACAGGTCCAGTCGACGGCGCGGTTCCAGGAACTGCGCAAACGTCACCGTAGCTTTGTGTTCCCCATGGCGGTCGCGTTCCTGTTGTGGTACTTCGCGTACGTCCTGCTCGCAGACTACGCAGTAGATTTCATGTCCACCAAGGTGTGGGGGAACATCAACATTGGGCTGATCCTGGGCCTGCTGCAGTTTGTCTCCACCTTCGCCATCACTGGCTGGTATGTCAGCTACTCCAACCGGAAGCTTGACCCCATCGCGGCCGAGATCCGCCACGAAATCGAAGGCCATGAATTTGATAAGGACGGCAACCGCGTGACCGGAGTGAACAAATGATCGGTATTGCCACGGCTGTTGACGTCGCCGACCTCAAGGAAACCACGCTCCTCAACATTGGAATCTTCGCCCTGTTCGTCGCGGTGACCATGGTGATCGTGATCCGGGCCAGCCGGAACAACAAAACCGCGGCAGACTACTACGCGGCCGGACGCTCGTTCACCGGCTCACAAAACGGAACGGCCATTGCCGGCGACTACCTGTCGGCGGCCTCGTTCCTGGGCATCACCGGAGCCATTGCCATCAACGGCTACGACGGCTTTATGTACTCCATCGGCTTCCTGGTGGCCTGGCTGGTGGCGCTGCTGCTCGTGGCCGAACTCCTGCGGAACACCGGCAAGTTCACCATGGCCGATGTCCTCTCCTTCCGCCTCAAGCAGCGGCCGGTCCGCATCGCGGCCGCCATTTCCACCCTGGTGGTCTGCTTCTTCTACCTGCTGGCGCAGATGGCCGGAGCAGGCAGCCTGATCTCGCTGCTGCTGGGCATCAGCGACTGGGGCGGCCAGGCGCTGGTGATCATCGTGGTCGGTGCCCTGATGATCATGTACGTCTTGATCGGCGGTATGAAGGGCACTACCTGGGTCCAGATCATCAAAGCTGTCCTGCTCATTGCCGGCGCAGCCGTGATGACGCTCTGGGTGCTGGCCATCTACGGCTTTAATCTTTCCAGCCTCCTCGGTGCGGCCGTCGAAACTTCCGGCAACCCGGCGGTACTCAACCCGGGTCTGCAGTACGGCAAGTCGGAGACGTCCAAGCTGGACTTTATGTCCCTCGGCCTCGCGCTGGTCCTGGGCACCGCGGCGCTGCCGCACGTGCTGATGCGCTTCTACACGGTGCCGACAGCCAAGGAAGCCCGGAAGTCCGTAGTGTGGTCCATCTGGCTGATCGGGATCTTCTACCTCTTCACCCTGGTGCTCGGTTACGGTGCAGCCGCACTGGTTGGTGCGGAAACCATTAAGTCCGCTCCGGGCGGCGTCAATGCGGCGGCTCCGCTGCTCGCCTTCTACCTCGGCGGCCCGCTGCTGCTTGGCTTTATCTCGGCTGTGGCATTCGCGACCATCCTTGCCGTTGTAGCCGGCCTCACCATCACCGCGGCCGCATCGTTCGCCCACGACATCTACGCCAATGTCATAGCCAAGGGCAAGGCTGACGCCGAGACTGAGGTCAAAGTGGCGCGGCGCACCGTGGTGGTCATCGGCATCCTCGCCATCCTGGGCGGCATCCTCGCCAACGGTCAGAACATAGCGTTCCTCGTTGCCCTGGCCTTCGCCGTAGCAGCGTCGGCCAACCTGCCAACCATCGTCTACT
>JBDTQQ010000532.1:0-2524 GCA_039932075.1 Pseudarthrobacter sp.
GTTGGTTTAAGTACGACGGCGGCTGGCCACCTTCGAAGAGGTGACCACCCGCCGTCGTACTGCTTTTGGAGCTGTTACCAGCCGCGCTCGGCGAGGCGGTGCGGCTGCGGGATCTCCTCCACATTGATGCCCACCATGGCCTCGCCCAGGCCGCGGGAAGCCTTGGCGATGACGTCCGGGTCGTCGAAGAACGTGGTGGCCTTCACGACGGCGGCGGCGCGCTGGGCGGGGTTGCCGGACTTGAAGATGCCCGAGCCGACGAACACGCCGTCAGCACCGAGCTGCATCATCATGGCGGCGTCGGCCGGGGTGGCGATGCCGCCCGCGGTGAACAGCACCACGGGGAGCTTGCCGGCGGCGGCAACTTCCTTGACCAGTTCGTAGGGGGCCTGCAGTTCCTTGGCGGCTACGTAAAGCTCGTCCTCGGGCAGGGCGGCGAGCTTGGCGATCTCGGCCCGGATCTGGCGCATGTGGCCGGTGGCGTTGGAAACGTCGCCGGTGCCGGCCTCGCCCTTGGAGCGGATCATGGCCGCGCCCTCGTTGATGCGGCGCAGTGCCTCACCGAGGTTGGTGGCGCCACAGACGAACGGAACCTTGAAGTTCCACTTGTCGATGTGGTGGACATAGTCGGCCGGGGTCAGGACCTCGGACTCGTCAATGTAGTCCACGCCCAAGGACTGCAGGACCTGGGCTTCGACGAAGTGGCCGATCCGGGCCTTGGCCATGACCGGGACGGACACGGCGTCGATGATCTTGTCAATCATGTCCGGATCGGACATGCGGGACACACCACCCTGGGCACGGATATCGGCCGGAACGCGTTCCAGCGCCATCACGGCAACGGCACCGGCATCTTCGGCGATGCGGGCCTGTTCAACGTTAACGACGTCCATAATGACGCCGCCCTTGAGCATCTCAGCCATGCCGCGCTTGACGCGGTTGCTGCCCGTGACGCTGTTCGTGGACGAACCGGCTTCGCTGCTTACATCAGGTGTAGACACAAAAACCCCTATGGGTAGGTAGATGATCTTCGCCGGACGTGAGGGCGGCAAGAAGCCGAAAGTACACGCACCGGGTTGCCGGATCCATTGACCGGGCAGTGACAATACTAGCCCCCCGGCAGGCAGCGGGCTTAATCAGGCTTAATCCGAAGCCGCGGACTCCGCAAATGCCTGCCGGTGGACGGTCGATATGCGCTGGCAAATGGTGATGAGGCTGGCCAGCGCCAGTAGCCCGAGCGTCACCAGGAGAACCACCGGGGGCAACCCCAAACCGGTGAACCCGGTGACCACCAGCACCGAAACGAGTCTCTCGGCGCGCTCGGCTATACCGACATTTGCCGTGAAGCCGAGAGACTCGGCCTTGGACCGCGCATAGGAGACCACCATGCCCAGAACGAGGCAGAGCATGGCCGCGACCGCGATGGCGTAGTCCGCTCCCCCGGTGAAGAACCAGATGGCCACGCCCGCAAACAGGGCACCGTCTCCGATCCGGTCCAGCGTTGAGTCCAGGAAATTACCCCAGCGGCCGCCGGTGTCCCGCATGCGGGCCATAATGCCATCTAGCACGTCCGAGAAGATGAACGCGGTAATGAAGAGGGTTCCCCACCAAAGCTGGCCCAAGGGGTAGAAGACCAGGGCTCCCACCACCACACCGGCGGTGCCGATGACGGTCACCGCGTCAGGCGAAACACCGATTTTTAGGAGCCAGCGGGCAAGTGGGGTGAACAGCGCGGTGAAGAAGCCGCGCGCGTACCTATTCAGCATCCGTCTCCCCGGGCCACGCTTCGGCAACCAGCCGGCGGACCTCGTCGAGGGTCTGCGTAATTGCCTTGGTCTGGGCAATGATCGGGAAGAAGTTCCCGTCACCACCCCACCGCGGAACAATATGCTGGTGCAGGTGGGCCGCAATGCCGGCGCCGCCCACCACGCCCTGGTTCATGCCCAGGTTAAATCCGCCCGGGTTGGAGACTTTGCGCAGTACCCGCATCGCTGTCTGGCTGATCTCGGCGAATTCGGCGGTCTCCTCGGTCGTGAGGTCCGTATAGTCCGGGACATGCCGGTAAGGGCACACCAGGAGATGGCCCGGGTTGTAGGGAAACAGGTTGAGGACCACGTAGCAAGTCTTCCCCCTGTGGACGATGAGGGCTTCCTCGTCGGTCCGGGCCGGGCCCACACAGAAGGGACAGTCGTTTTCGTTCTTGAACTGGTGCTGGCCGCCCTTGATGTAGGCCAGCCGGTGGGGAGTCCACAGGCGCTGGAATGCGTCCGGTACACCCGCGAGATCAAAGTCATCGGTCACGCCGGCATCTCCTGGATATCCTGCGCCTGTGTTCTCCTGCACCGTGTTCTGTTCCGTTTCCGCTAGCTGGTCCGGTTACGGACGGCTTCCGTGATCCGCTTGACGGCCTCCGCCACCGGCACGCCGTTGTCCTGGCTGCCGTCGCGGAACCGGAAGGACACGGCGCCAGCTTCGGCGTCGTCGCCGCCGGCGATCAGGACAAAGGGGATCTTGTCCTTGCTGG
>JBDTQQ010000533.1:0-2521 GCA_039932075.1 Pseudarthrobacter sp.
CGAATGTTCCCCGTTGTCGGGTTCCAACCCAGCTTCACCCGGTCCGTCAGGGCCCGGCTGAGCATCGCCGCCGCGGACCGGCTCCCGGCCAGGTGCCCATTCGCCCCGAACGCCGGCGGCAGGTTATCCACGAGCGGAAGACTCATCGCCACACCAAGATTCGCCGGCACCCCCGCGGCAGGAGCCAGAGCAGCGGGTGCGAGGCTGAACGCAGCGCTGCCTGGTGGTTGGGCCGCAGTTGGTGTCGGCGCCGCGTTGGCGGGCGGGACGCTAATCCCGGTCAGTACCACGGCGGATAAAACGAGACCGGACAGAAGAGACCGTACTGCAGCCATGCTGCGCCCCCAATATTTTGTGCTCCCCATCGAGCAGCTGCGCGCCCCCAACGAGCACACGATGATCATCAACCGCGCCGGAACATTAAGCAAGCAAATGGAGTAAAAATTTCTTCCGACTCTCAAAACCCCCTGCTTTGCGTCGCCTGGCCATGGCCGGTGTGACAAATCTTTTAAGCTCCCACCGGGGGGCGAGGAAGCCTGGACGGCGCATCTCGCGAGAAAGTGGCCCGAGAAGTGCATTCTCAACGTTCCCAGACTCTACTCAGCAGCAGAGGGCGGCATACTGCGAAAGTACGCCGGCAAAACCTTAGCGTCGGATATTTCACTTTTTCACAAGCCACCCCAAGAAGTCCGCGTCGTAGCCGAGTTGGCGGCCTTGCCCCATCCAGGACACCATCCCTGTTCTTGCACCGGGTGGCGGAGGCGAACCCCTCCCACTCCCGTGCGGCCAGGCCCGTTGACGTGGACGGGCGCGTCCACGAGGCCGGGGATCAGGGTCTCGTCGTCGGCAAGCTCCGTCCGTCAGCCAGCGAGGCCGTTGCCGAGAGGTTCGACGGCAGCGATCTTTCCGCCGCGGATCCCCACCTCGCAGGATGCGCTGCCGGCCGTGGTGAGGACCCGACTGCGTGGATCGTTTGTTAACGGTCATAATGCGCGTTGACGTACGTTAACGTCTCGCTCTTCTTCCAGTCGGACCACTTAGACAGTTGGCCATGGTCGTTCTCAACCGCGAACGAAATCACGTGATAGACCTCTTCGCTACCGCGGCGGTCGAGGTTCGGCCGGACTTTGTCGAGGCTGTCTATTGTCTTGTAGCCGTTCACGTCGCGCTGGAAGTAGTCCTGACCCAGGAAAGTATCGCGGCCGCGATCAGCTTCGTAGCGCACCTGCCTGATGTGGACAGTCTGCTTCCCATTTTCACATTTCACGCTGATCTTGAAGTTCACCCAAACGCCGCGTTCGTCCGTGGGCTACAGCGGCTTGACGGTACACCCTCGTATCGAATCATGATCATGGTCAGCTTGGGCCGGGGCAGCCATTGCTGCGGAACCCCGAGCAGACTCAATGAGAGTGCCGGAACCAGGGCGATCTTTGCCCGTATTGAGCGGGTCTTCATAGTTGGAGTGATGGACATTTTTTGCTCCTGTAAGGATGCGGTTCACATTTCTTGGACAGCGCTGCGCGGACGCGACTGAGCGCGTCTGGTCTTCGTCAGTGTGGCGGCCGCAGCCTGCCCGTCCCATTTTACAAACAGCACGCCCCGGTTGAGCGGGGGGCTCGACTCCCGAATTCATTTCCAGTGTTGGGATCCGGTAATTAAATGCTCCGCCTGGGTCTGCCTTGGCGCTAGGGGCACCGCGACCTTTTTGCCGTTTTTCGGTTCAGGTGAGGCGGACCTGCCGGTTGACGACCTTGTGGAGCAGGTAGCGGCACTGGCCGGGTCCGCCGGAGTAGCGGGCCTGCCGGCGGAAGGGGCGCAGCCGTGGCAGCGGCAACGGCCGCAGCCACCGCGTAGGCGTCGGCCGGCGCTTGCGCGCCCCAGCCAGCCGCAAGCGACGGCGTAAACCGGTCAGCGGGGACGTAGACGCTGTGCACGGGCTGGCGGGAGCCAGCCGTCGTCGCCCGGGTAGTTCCGGTCCAGCAGGCCGTCCGTGGCGGCCAGCTGGGCATTGATGTGTGCTGTGTCCGCTGCCGACAGCGCAGGAGAGGGGGGACACCGCCATGCCTCAGTCCACCAGTTCGTACGCGGGCTCGGTGAGGAAATCGGTGTAGTCCTCGGACAGGCAGATGTCCTTGATCAGGTGGCTGGCCGGCTCGTAATAACCCATAAACGCTTCCTCGCCGACTTCGGTCCGGAGCCGTTCCGTTTCCTCGCCCAGGATCCGCTCCACCAGTTCGCGCGTAACGGTGTTTCCGGTGTCGGCAAGGACGGACTTGTTGCGGATCTGCTGCCACACCTGGGAACGGGAGATTTCTGCGGTGGCGGCGTCCTCCATCAGGTTGTGGATGGCCACCGCGCCGTTGCCGGAGAGCCACACCGCGGTATAGGCGACGGCGACGTACAGGTTCAGGCGCAGGCCCGCCTCGGTGACCTGGCCGTCCGCGGAAGCGATGTCCAGGAGCTGATCGGCGGTGACGGAAACTTCCGGGCGCTGCTTGTCCAGCTGGTTGGGGCGGCCGCC
>JBDTQQ010000534.1:0-2519 GCA_039932075.1 Pseudarthrobacter sp.
GAATGGCATAGTGACAAGCGCTCCATATCGCGGGTGAGAAGAAGGAGTCAGCATGACCGGCACAACCGAATCATCACCTCGCACCGAAGCCCGCACCGTCCTCGTAACGGGCGCCACCGGTTACATCGGTGGCCGGCTTGTTCCGCGCCTGCTCGAAGCAGGGCACACCGTGAAGGTCCTGGTCCGGACGCCAGCCAAGATCGCGGGCGTGCCTTGGCTGGAGGATGTGGAGGTGGTCCAGAGCAGTCTGGACGACGGCGGGGCCCTCCGCGACGCGCTCGCCGGCGTCGACGTGCTGTACTACCTGGTCCACTCGATGGCCGCCGGGTCGGGCTTCGAGTCCAAGGAAAAAGCCATGGCCCAGACCGCTGCGAAGGCGGCGGCTGACGCCGGCGTGGACAGGATTGTCTACCTCGGCGGCCTGCACCCTGCCAATGTGGAACTGTCCACTCACATGCGGTCCCGTGAGGCAGTGGGCAAGGTGTTCCTGGACAGCGCGGTGGACGCGGTGGTCTTCCAGGCCGGTGTGGTCATCGGGTCCGGGTCCGCGTCCTTCGAAATGATCCGGCACCTGTCCGAAACCCTCCCGCTGATGCCGGCGCCGAGTTGGGTCCGCAACAGGATCGAGGCGATCGCTGTCCGGGACGTGCTGTACTACCTGGTCAGCGCCGCCTCGCTTACCGGCCGCATTAACCGCACGTTCGATATCGGCTGCCGCGAGGTCCTGACCTACGCGGGCATGATGAAGGAGTACGCGGCCGAGGCTGGTTTACCGTCCCGGGTGGTTCTGGCACTGCCGGTGCCCGCGCCAAAACTTGCAGGCTTGTGGGTGGCGCTCACTACGCCAATTCCCCTGTCCATGTCGCTGCCGCTGGTCCAGTCGCTGCAGCACGACGCCGTGTCCCGGGAGCATGACGTTGACTCCGTCATTCCGTTGCCTGAGGGCGGCCTGACTCCGTACCGGCGGGCGGTCGCCCTGGCCTTGGGCAGGGAGCGCGACGGCCAGGTTCAGACCACCTGGGCCAGCGCCGGCGTGGATGCCGATCCCCTGCCCAGCGACCCCGAGTGGGCCGGCCACACAGTCTTCGTGGATGAGCGGACGTTCCACGGGGACGTGGACCCGGCGCACGTGTGGACAGTCATCGAGGGAATCGGGGGCCGCAACGGCTGGTATTCCCTGCCGCTTGCCTGGCAGGTCCGCGGCTGGCTGGATAAGCTCACCGGCGGCGCGGGGCTCCTCCGGGGACGCCGGCACCCCGGCAGCCTGGCTCCCGGCGAGGTGGTGGACTGGTGGCGCGTGGAGCGGATCGACCGCGGCAAACTCCTCCGCCTTCGGGCAGAAATGCGCGCGCCGGGGCGGGCCTGGCTTGAGCTGTCTGTGGAGCCCGACGGCGGCGGGAGCCGCTACCGGCAGCGCGCCATTTTCTTCCCCAAAGGCCTCAGCGGCAGGCTCTACTGGCTGGCCGTCCTGCCCTTCCACAGCCTCATTTTTCCGGCGATGGCCCGGAACATCACCACTGCAGCACAGAAGATCGCCGACGCCGAGCGTGCAGAGGCCGGTTCCAAGAACATGCCCGGTGCCCCGTAGGATGTGGGGAGCAAAAAGCGTACAGACCCCGTATCACTGGAGGATCCATGGCACTGAGTGCAACCACCACCCTTCCGCATGCCGTTGACAGTGTCGCTGCTGTTTTCATCAACGAGGACTTCCAGCGGCACACAAGCGAATATGTCGGCGGCACGTTGGAGTCCTTCGCCGTGGATGGAGACGTTGCCGGCGCCTTCACCACAACGTCGGTCCGGACATTGCCCACCACCCGACTGCCGGAGATCGCCCGCAAGTTCGTCGGCGAAAACCTCACCGTGACGCAGGTGGAAAACTGGGAAGCCCCCGCGGCTGACGGATCCCGCCAAAGCAACATCACGCTGAAGATTGCAGGTGCTCCCCTCGACGTGACCGCCGTCCAGCGGCTCGTTGCCGAGGGCGGCAGCACCCGGGTTGAGCTTGAAGGCAATGTGACCTCGTCCGTGCCGTTCCTGGGCAGCAAGATCGCCGAGGCAGCCGAGCCCATGGTGGCCAAGGCCCTGAACATCCAGTCGCAGCAGGCCCAGGCCTGGCTCGAAAGCCACTGAGTCCATGCAGCTTCCCTTATTTGCTGCCTTACTGCTGATCATCGCAGGCGTCTGGTCGCTGGTGGTCTGGCCGCAGTTCCTGCGCCGGGTCATGAACGATCCACGGGCGCGCGACGCCAACGGCAAAGCAACGAAGTTCCTCACCGTCCATGTGGTGCTCGTCAGCATCTCCATGGTGCTGGGAGCCGCCACCGCCGTGATCGGCATCTTGGGCCTGCTGGGCTGACCGCCGGGCTGTCTGTAGAGGTTAACGCAGGCGCTTCCCTTGCCGCAGGGCAGAGGAAGCGCCTGTTCTGTTTAGGCGGCCTGCCTGTGTGAGCAGCCTGTCTGTTTAGGCGGCCTGCCTGTTTGAGCCGTTGGGGCTTGGTTATGCTGCCTGGTTGAGC
>JBDTQQ010000535.1:0-2516 GCA_039932075.1 Pseudarthrobacter sp.
GATCGCCCGGTCGAAGGGGGGCCTGGCGAGGCCAAGGTCCAACCCGCCGGTCAGCAGGCCCTGGATCTGCTCGCCGGTGACCAACTCCTGGAGGTCGATGTCCACGTCCGGGATGATCTCCGAGATCTCCTCCAGCAGCGGCCCCAGGATGCTGAAGCCGCTTGCCGCCGTGAAACCCACCCGCAGGTGGCCGGAGCGACCGGTGGCGATCCGTCGGGCGGTGACGGGTGCCCGGTTCGCCAAAGCCATCAGCCGTTTGGCCTCCTCAAGGAACGCTTCGCCGGCCGGAGTGAGCTGCACCTTCCGGTTATCGCGTTCCAGCAGTTCGGTGCCGATGATCTTTTCCAGCTTCTGGATCTGCCGGCTGAGTGGAGGCTGGGTCATGTTGAGGCGTTCTGCGGCCCTGCCGAAGTGCAGTTCCTCCGCGACGGCGATGAATCCGGCCAGTTGGTCGAAGGTAAACATGATGCCTTCCGGGTATCAGCTGATCCTTATTAGGGCTTAGACATGCATCATAGCGGCTCCCTAAACTCGTTCAAGCGAGCCAACGTGATTCGGTTCACACCTGTCCGGGCTGATCCCGGAGTCCCTATGAGGAGTTCCAATGAAGCACTTCCCTCCACGCCGTACCATTCTCGGAACTGCGTCGGCACTCACGCTGCTGGCGATGACTGCCTGCGGCAACGTCGCAGGCAGCGCCGGAGCCGATTCATCGAAGTACCCGTCAGGCCCCGTCAACCTCTCCGTAGGCCAGGCTGCCGGCGGCAGCACGGACCTGATTGCCCGCGCCCTCGCCGAAGGCGCCGCCAAAACCCTCGGCCAACCGATGCCCGTGGTCAACAAGCCGGGTGCCAACGGCGCCCTGGCAACCAAGGAAGTGGCCGGCAAGCCCGCCGATGGACAGGAGCTCGTCCTGCTGAACGCATCCCTTATTACCATCACGCCGCTGGCAGTTTCGGCCGACGAAGCCGTCAACATTGACGACCTGGAGATCATCGCCGGCCTGTCCCAGGACGACTACGTCCTGGTGGCCAGCCCCGGGTCCGGCTTCAAGACCTTCAAAGATGTAACGGATGCCGGCCGGAACGTGACCTTCGGTACCACGGGCGTGGGCACCGGCAGCCAGCTGGCCCAGACCGTGCTGTTCAAGCAGGCAAAAGTCACCGGTACTGACATCCCCTTTGACAGCGGCAAGCCGGCCCTGACTGCCGCCCTGGGCAACCAGGTGGAGCTCGCCACCATCCAACTCGGTGAGGCAATGCCGCAGATCGCGGCCGGAAAGGTGGCCCCGCTCCTGGTCTTCTCGGAAGAACGCAACACCTTCCTGCCGGACACACCCACCGCCAAGGAGGCCGGCTTCGACGTTCCGGTGGCGCAGTACCGGGCCATCGCGGCTCCCAAGGGCACCCCGCAGGATGTCAAGGACAAGCTGTCGGCCGCGTTCAAGGAGGCCTTCAAGTCGGACGCCTACAAGGAGTTCAACAAGAAGAACATGCTGACGCCCAAGGAGATCTCCGGCGCGGAAGTGGCCACCGAATGGAAGGCCTACGCCGCGAAGTACAAGGAACTGGTGGAGAAGTACGACATCAGCCTCAGCGGAAATAAGTGACACCTATGACAGGAACACCCGCAGCACCCGCCGGAGGCCGCAGCGAGACGGCTGCCTCCGGCGGGGAGGCTCCCCGCTCAGTTCCCGATGACGTCCTGGATGACCTGACGCCCGAACAGCTTGCCGCACAGTGGGAAGAGGAGAAGCCCCCGGCCGCCGGGGCCCTGGCCAACGCGGCATCCTCGCTGGTGGTCCTCGGGGTGGGGATCGGCGCCGTCGTCCTGTCCGTGGCGATGGGCCTTGGAACCCCGGACAAACCGCAGCCCGGTCTCTGGCCGTTCATCATCAGCTGCGTCATGGTGGCCCTGGGCCTGTTTCAGCTGATCGCCGGCCGGCACAACCGGGACGCGGAGAAGTTCACCCGCATGTCCACGGCTCCGCTCACGGGACTGGTGACCCTCGCCGTCATGGTGGCGCTGATGCCGCTCATCGGCTTTGAACTTCCTGCCCTGGTGCTGTGCGTCATATGGATGCGCTTCCTCGGCGGCGAAACCTGGCGCTCCACCCTCGTTGTCAGCGCAAGTGTGGTCATTGCCTTCTATGGCATCTTTGTCCTCGCGCTCGGCACATCCATTCCCCATCTCTTCTAGGAGAACCCCGTGGATTTTCTGAATCCCGTCATTAACGGATTTGTGGTGGTCCTGGAGCCGACAAACCTCCTGTACTGCCTGATCGGCGTTGTTATCGGCATGCTGATCGGTGTGCTGCCCGGACTGGGGCCCGCGGCAACCATCGCCATTTTGCTTCCGCTGACCTACAACGTTGAGCCCGTCACGGCCATCATCATGCTCGCCGGTATCTTCTACGGCGCCCAGTACGGCGGCACCATTACCTCGGTGCTGCTGCGGCTCCCCGGCGAAGCGTCCTCCGTGGTCACCGTCTTTGACGGTTACCAGATGGCCAAACA
>JBDTQQ010000536.1:0-2515 GCA_039932075.1 Pseudarthrobacter sp.
TTCCGGCGGTCTGGACGGTGGGAGTGGCGAATCTCCTCCTGTGCCGGAGCGACGCGGACGCCCGCATGGTCAAAAAGACCGTGGAGATCCTCGTGGGCCACGCGGAGGAACTGGTCCCGCGTTCCAGCCTGGGCGTCCAGTTCCTGAGCCCGGAATCGTTGATCAACACCCCGGGCCTTTCGCTCCACCCCGCCGCGGCCGCCGCCTACCGCGACCTCCACGGCTAGCCCAGACGCTCTCTCACTTAACGCAGAAAAACGCCGGACGCTCTCTCACTTTCCCTAAGAAAGTGAGAGAGCGTCGGCGGCAAACCCGCATTAAGTGAGAGAGCGTCCTGGGGGTCAGCTGTCGGAGTGGGCCTGCAGGAAGCTGTACACCTCGGTCTCATCCACGCCGGGGAACGCGCCCGGCGGCATGGCGGCGAGCAGGTGCGAGTGCGCACGGGCGGAGGGCCAGGCGTTGCCGGCCCATTCGGAGGCCAGCGATGCCGGGGGCCGCTTGCAGCAGTTCGGATCCGGGCACGTGGACTTTTCCCGGGCCGTGGTTTCCCTGCCGCGGAACCACTTCACGTGCTGGTAAGGCACGCCGATCGACAACGAGAACTCGCCGCTGGCCGACCGCTCCGTGCGGGCCGTGCACCAGAACGTCCCGGACGGCGTGTCCGTGTACTGGCTGTAGGCACTGAACTTGTCCGGCACGTCGAACACCGCCCGCGACGTCCACGACTTGCACGACGGCTGGCCCTCAATGGCTCCGGTGTGGTCCTGCGGGAACGTCACGCCGTCGTTCTCGTAGGCCTTGTAGATAATCCCGCTCTGGTGGGTCTTCTGGAAGTGGGTGGTGATGCCCAGGTGCTTCGTGGCCAGGTTGGTGAAGC
This sequence comes from Pseudarthrobacter sp., assembly GCA_039932075.1. Lineage (GTDB taxonomy): Bacteria > Actinomycetota > Actinomycetes > Actinomycetales > Micrococcaceae > Arthrobacter. Next base: position 878 of record JBDTQQ010000536.1, read on the forward strand.
GGTGCGCCGCGGTCTCGTAGGAGACGGCAAAGGCGTCCCGGATGTCCTCGACGGCGATTTCTTTGGCGGCCTTGGCCTTCTGCAGGAAGTCCACGGTAGCCTGCTCCGGCAACAGCAGCGCCGCGGCAAAGTAGTTTGTCGCAACGCGCTGGGCGAGAAAGTCGCCGTAGCTTTTCGGCGTCTCGTGCCCCAGAACGTAGTGCCCCAGGGCTTGGAGCAGGACGGACCGGGGGTCGTGGTCCTGCCGCTGGCTCTGCGTCAGGTAAATTCTGCGGTTCTTCAAGTCAGTCACCGAGCGGGTGGAATGCGGCAGGTCCCCCACATGGTGGAGAGTGAACCCAAGCTTTTCGGCGATGTCAGCGATCACGTGCTGGCTGAGCGGCCCGGCGGTGTACCCCACCAAACCGAGCACCTTCTGCGCCTCGGCCTCGTACTCCGGAAAATAGTTGCCGCGCTCACGCATCATGGCACGCAGTTCACCGTTCGCGCGGCGGGCTTCTTCCGGGGTCGCCACTTGCTCGTTGAGCTTGCGTTCGAGCTCGTGCAGCAGCCCCACCTGGGCCTCGAGGACATCCAGCGGAAGCCGCGAACTGATGCGGATTTTGGGCAGGTTCAGGGACTCGTAAAGGGGCCCTCGCTGGTAACGTTCCAGCTCGATTTCGAGGGCCGCGCGGCGGCTGGGCGGTTCGGCGCCGAGCAGCTGATCGATGGTGACGTTAAGGGCCGCGGCCAGCCCCTGAAGCAGCGTCAGTTTCGGCTCGCGTTTGCCGTTTTCGATCAGGCTCAGCTGGCTCGGCGCAGTTCCGACGGCGGCGCTCAGGTCATCGAGCGTGAACCCGGCCTGCTTGCGCAGATGCCGCACGCGGCGACCCAGGCTGATGACATCCAGTTCCTGGACGGCGGCGGAGGACGAGGGCAGTGCAACTTCGCGGTTCCAGCTTGAAGGGGACATTTCTTGAGGATACGCGAAGAAACGCATTTCTTTCCATAGTTCTCCCCTATCTAAGTGTTTGGAAGTGCTGAAAAGTAGTGAACACGGAAAGAAACACCGCACCGGGACAGCCGGCCGGAACTGCAACGACGCAGCCCGGCCGGCGGCAAACCTTCCCGGAGCTCACTCAAGGAGACAACGATGACTGCAGCATTTGAGCCCACCCAGCAGACGCCCGAAGAGCAGGCCGCCGCCCTGGAGCTCGAGTGGTCCGCCAACCCCCGCTGGGAAGGTGTGACCCGTGACTACAAGGCAACGGACGTCGTCAAGCTCCGCGGCCGGGTCTCCGAGGAACACACCCTGGCCCGCCGCGGTTCCGAGAAGCTGTGGAAGCAGCTCACCGAAGAGCACAAGACCGGCGGGTACACCAACGCCCTGGGTGCCCTGACCGGGAACCAAGCCGTGCAGCAGGTCAAGGCCGGCCTGCGCGCCATCTACCTCTCCGGCTGGCAGGTCGCTGCCGACGCCAACAACTCCGGCCACACCTACCCGGACCAGTCCCTCTACCCGGCCAACTCGGTGCCCACTGTGGTCCGGCGTATTAACAATGCCCTGCTCCGCGCCGACCAGATCGAGTTCTCCGAAGGCATCCAGACCGTTGAGGACTGGATGGTCCCGATCATCGCCGACGCCGAGGCAGGCTTCGG
>JBDTQQ010000537.1:0-2513 GCA_039932075.1 Pseudarthrobacter sp.
GCCTCGGCGGTTCAATTGAGGCGGCATCAGGGGAGGGTCATCATCATGCTGAACGAAGGCCTTGTTTTTACGAATGCTTCTGACTGGCTGCACGAAGCAGTCAGCAGTTCAAACGGGGATGTGCTGCTGGCCAGCCCTTATCTGTCCTTTGACGTATGCAGGAGGTTGGCCGCCTCCGCTGCCCGGAATGAGGCTTCCTGGCGGCTCTTCACGTGCCTGGATCCAACCGGCGTGGCGAACGGCTACCTGTCCGTGGAGGGGTTGAAGGCTCTGATGAAGAGCGGGGTAAAAGTCAGCCATGTCGACCGCCTGCACGCCAAGACCTTCGTCGTCGGCAGCCGTGGTTTCATGGGATCTGCAAACCTCACTGGTGCCGGCATGGGAAGTTCAGCGGCGTCTAATCTCAAAATGGGAGTTGATCTTACCTCCAGCCAAGTCGAAGCTGTAAGGCACAACATCAGCGCATGGCCTTGTCGCGATGCAACTTCTGCGGACCTTCACAAGCTGTCCCTCCAGGCGCGCCGCCTGACCAAGGCTCCATCGCCTGCTTCAGGTGAACTGGATACTGATTCGGCGCTGGCGCTGGTTGAGCAGCTGCTGGCGGATGCCAGCGACGAAACACGGAAGCTGTGGCAGAAGGGCGAGTACGGCGAACCGGCTTTGGAGCAATGGCGGGAAGATTGGTTCTTTGGGAGCCCCCGGATGGGCAACGGCAGGGGAGAAGGGCGGCCGAGTATCAAACCCCGCGACCTGGTCATCATTTGTGCGCAGACGCGTGATTGCTATGCGGTGGTGGAAGTAACCTCGGATCCGGAGAAGCTGCCTGCTGATTAGTGCGAACTCAGGGGCGACGAAGCATCACGTTGGCCTTGGGTGAGCCGCACCAAATCACGCTTCGTGCCGGATCAGGTGCTGGAGCTTAAGGCCCAGGAGCTTGTTGCCAGCACCGGAGGTCTGCAGAACGGTCACATGAACCTGGAATTCGATGAATTCACAGCAGGCGTAAGGGCCCTTGGACGGCTTGTCACTTAGCAGATCGACCAGACGGTGCGCCTCGTTGATCGAAACCAAAGCCGAAGAGCACCACCAACCCAGGTTAGGCTCTGGACCTCCATTCGGTGAGCGAAGCCTGTGTTGCAACTGTGAGACTTACTTGTAGCTGGTCTGGGACTGGCTGGCAGGATAGGAACCGGCCGACCCACCCATGGATGTGACTCATGTTGCAACTGACCCTCAGGGCGTCATTCGATCGACTTGTCCGTCCATCAGGGTGGATCGGCCGGCACCTGTCCGGCCCACTTCGGTAGCTTGATTAGAAGATTGTCCACCCTCGCGGGCGTGACCCCTCACAGTTCTGTTCCGTCGTGATTCCTACCCGGACTGGTACCGGCCGTCAACGGCCACCAACCCATTCCATCACTAGAGGAAAAGCACGGTGACCGGCCTTGTCTATCGTCTCTCATTGCCATCCGTTTGTCGTGGGTGTCGACACTCACGCCCGCAACCATGTCTACGCCATACTCGATGCCACCAATGGTGCATTGCTGGATACGCAGTCTTTCCCGACGACCGCGGCCGGCATCAATCGCGCCATCAAATGGGTGGCACGCCGCACCGACGCCGACGCCGACACTCTCTGGGTGATCGAGGGAGCCGCAACCTATGGGGCAATCCTCGCCGGTACCGTGGCCGCCTACGGATTCCCCGTCACGGAAGCTCCGCGCATGGATGCGAAGCAGAACCGCGGCGTCGGCAAATCCGACGCCTTGGACTCCCACCGGATGGCCATGGCCGTGCTGCCGTTATCGGTGGAGAAACTGCGCCGGCCCCGCTTGAATGAAGGGATCCGCCAGGGTTTGCGGATCCTGGTGACGGCCCGCGAATCCATGAGCAAGGACCGTACCCGTTCGATCAATGCATTGAACGCTTTGGTACGCAGTAACGACCTCGGAATCGATGCCCGCAGGAAGCTCACCCCGGTCCAGATCGAGGAGATCTCCCGGTGGCGCGAGCGCGAGGAAGAACTGGCCTTGGGTATCGCCCGCGCCGAGGCGGTCCGCCTCGCCAAGCGCATCTTGGACCTGGAGGGGCAGCTGAAGACCAATGAAAAGCATTTGGACGAGCTGGTCAAGGTCAGCGAGGCCGCGCCCCTGCTTGAGGAGAAGGGCTTCCGGGCGGTCACCGCGGCGAAGTGCTTAGTGGCGTGGTCGCACGAGGGACGGGTCCGTAGCGAAGCCGCCTTCGCCTGTCTGGCGGGTGTGAATCCCATCCCGGCGTCGTCGGGGAACACGGTACGCCATCGACTGAACCGTGGAGGCGACAGGAAGCTCAACAGCGCCTTGCACATGGCTACGGTCACCAGGATGACCCACGACACCGAGACCTGTGCCTATGTCGAGAAACGCCGTGCCGAAGGCAAAACCGACAAGGAAATCCGGCGTTGCGTCAAGCGCTATTTGGCACGTCGTATATTCAGAATCCTGACGGCCGCGGCCCAAGCGAAAGTGGTTCAG
>JBDTQQ010000538.1:0-2508 GCA_039932075.1 Pseudarthrobacter sp.
GCCGCGACCTGCAGGAGAGTGGTCTTGCCGGCGCCATTGGGTCCCAGGATGACCCAGCGTTCCCCCTCGTTGACCTGCCAGTCCACCTTGTCCAACAGGGTCTTTTTGCCTCGGACAACGCTGACGGAAGCCATTTCAAGAACATCACTCATAGGAGTAGACACTAGGACAAAATTCGGGTCGACTGATAACTGATGCCCCGCCGGCGGCATGCGAACTCAGCAGTCATGGCGCCATTCCTGTGTATGTCATGCACGAATTCGAGCCCCTGTGCCGCGCTGGCTAAGATTGCAGCCATGACTCCGAACGTGACTGCGGTCAGCTATGGCCCCAAACTGACTGACGCCGAGCTTGAACGGCTGCGCTCCCTGTGGGCCGGAAATGGCGCCTCCATCGAGTCAGAGTCGCGGAGCGGGGATCACAGGTTTGAGGTCATCACCGCCGGACTCGCCGTCGCCGACGGCACCGCCGCCGGAATCGCCGCCCTCCGCCGGTCCGTGGCAGATGCCGCCCGGGACGGCCTGGATACCGCCATCGTTCCCGCGGGACTGCGCGACGCTTCACGGAAGTTCCTGATCATGGACGTGGACTCAACACTGATCCAGCAGGAAGTCATTGAACTCCTGGCGGCCTACGCAGGCAAGCGCGAGGAAGTGGCCGCCGTCACCGAAGCCGCCATGCGCGGGGAACTGGACTTCGCGCAGAGCCTCCACGCGCGCGTCGCAGTGCTTGCGGGGCTGCCGGCCGCCGTCGTCGAGTCCGTCCGCGCCGAAGTGAAGCTGAGTGACGGTGCCGCCGAGCTCGTGGCCGCCTTCCGGGAGGCCGGCCATGTGGTGGCGGTGGTCTCCGGCGGTTTCAACCAGATCCTGCGTCCCATCGCCGAGGGGCTAGGCCTGGACTACTGGATCGCCAACGAGCTTGAAATCGTCGACGGCGCCCTGACCGGTAAGGTGCTCGGTGCCGTCATTGACCGGGCCGCCAAGGAGAAGTACCTGCGCGAATGGGCCGCCGCCGAAGGAATCGCCATGGAGCACACCATTGCGGTGGGCGACGGCGCCAACGACCTCGACATGCTCGGAGCCGCCGGCATAGGGGTGGCGTTCAACGCCAAGCCGGCAGTCCGCGCTGTGGCGGACTCCGCCATCAACATGCCCTACCTGGACGCCGTCCGGTACATCGCCGGCGTCTAACCAAGCAAACGACAAAGGCAGCTCGCGGCAATGTTCCCCAGGGACACTGCCGCGAATCCCCGCCACCTCCCCGATCTCGCAAGCTCGATCGGGGCCCCTCGGTGGCGGGGCCCTGCCTGTTATGACTTACTTGGCGCTCTTGCCGAAGTAGTCCGCGCCGCCCGCGTACTCCGTGTGGCCGGATTCGACGTCGGCGGTGGCCATGCTTGCCACGACCTCAGCGAATTCCTCCACGGAGTAGAGCTTGCCGGCCTCGGCGCGGCGGGCTTCGATGGCGCCCGGGCTGGAGCGGTCGAGCAGCGTGGCGGTGACGGTGCCTTCGATCATGTCGCCGGAAACGACTACAAGTGAGATGCCCTTCTCCGCCAGGTGAGGGATGAGATCGCGCAGTGCGTCCTCGCCGGCACGCTTACTACGGGCTACGGGCTCGTACGACGGCATGGTGGGCACAGAGTTGATGAAATGGGCCTGGTGGCTGGTCACGAAGACCACACGGGACCCTTCTTTCATCAGCGGCACGGCAGCGTTGAGCATGTTCACCTGCGCGTCACGGTTGAGCTTCAGTGCGTAGTCGTCTTCCATGCCCGACTCCATGCCGCCGGACGCATTAAGGACCAGCACGTCCAGTGAACCAAAGTTCTCCATAGCCGCACTGGCCAGGGCCTGCACACCCTCCAACGTGGTCAGGTCCGCACCAACCGCGACGGCACGGCCGCCGGCGGCTTCAATGCCCGTCACAACCTTGTTGGCGCGAGGCGCCTTCTGGCGGTAGTTAACGACGACGGCGGCGCCCTCGCCGGCCAGGATCTTCGCCACTTCGGCGCCGATCCCGCGGGAGGATCCGGTCACGATGGCAGTCTTGTTGTCCAGCAGTCCCACAAGGGCTCCTTTGTTCGATACGTCTAAATCGCTTGGGGTCTGCAGTCCATCATGCCAGCGCCGGCGCCGTGTTCGCTTGTGCGACCCCCACAAAGATGAAGGGTCCAGATAGTTCGGCACGGGCCGTCGGAGCCGCGGCGGAAGGGCATAGGCTCACACCATGACAGGCGGCACGCCATCCACGCCGGAGGACCTTTTCCGCAATTCGCCCGAGGGACTGGACCTGTGCCTCGCGGTGCAGGACTTTATCAACGCCATTGTGTCTGCAACGGTCCGCACCACCATCAGCCAGGTGGCATTCCGGCATCGTCGCGCCTTCGCCTGGGTATGGAATCCCCGGCAGCATCTTAAGACAGATGTTCCGGCGGTGCTTTCCATCGCCCTGCCCGACAGTTGCACTCGGACAGGTTCAAAGAGGTGGTGCAGCCATCCCCCGGTG
>JBDTQQ010000539.1:0-2506 GCA_039932075.1 Pseudarthrobacter sp.
GTTGGACAGCTCGGTGTCCGAACCCTGGCGCATGGTCACCTTGACGCCGGTCTCAGCCGTGAAGGCGTCGACCCATTCCTGGGTCAGGCTTTCGTGCTGGGCGTTGTAGACCGTGATTTCGCCGGAAGCGGTACCGGCAGAACCGGACGCGGAGCCGGTGGCGGCCGGCGTGGTGGAGCCGCCGCAGGCGGTCAGTCCGAGGGCTGCGGTGGCGGCGATCGCGATGCCTGCCAGGGCGCTGTTGCGGATCTTCATTGAGGGCTACTTTCTGAGGGACAAAGTCTGTGGACCCGGGGGTCTTGCGAGCCGGGGGAACGGTGGCTCACTCGAGAAACTGTAGGTTAGCCAAACCTAAGATTCCAAGCGCTGTGAGCCTTAAGTGATTAGGATCACATGCATTACGAAACTATTGCGTGACCTAATTACGTCGCCATGGGACGGCGGTGGCTTGTGCCCTGACGAACGTCAGGTGAAGAGGCCTTCGCCGACGAATCCGCCCGGCTGGATGCCCGGCGGAACGGCGGCCAAAGCGGAGCCCGTGTGCTTGAGGTATTCCAAGGCCAGCGTGTCCTGCTTTGCCATGGCCAGCTGCATGGGGACGTAGTGTGTGCGCGGATCTTTGACGAAGGCGATGAAGAACAGCCCTGCGTCGAGGTGTCCCAGCCCGTCAGAGCCGTCCGTGTAGTTGTAGCCGCGGCGAAGCATCCGCACGCCGTCGTTCTGGTCTGCGTGAGCCAGCCGGACGTGGGAATCCATGCCGATCAGGGGTTCGCCGTCCCTTCCCTGGATGGCGAAATCCGGCGCGGCGAATTCCTTGCCGCCGGAGAGCGGCGCCCCCTCGAACTTGGTCCGCCCGATCAGCTGTTCCTGCTCCCGCAGGGACGTACGGTCCCAGGTCTCGATGTGCATCCGGATCCGGCGTGCCACCAGGTAGCTGCCGCCCTGCATCCAGGCCTCCTCGGGACGTGAGCCTGCCCCGGCCCAGACGTGGTCCTCAAGCAGCGAGGTGTCTTCGGCCTTGAGGTTGTTGGTTCCGTCCTTGAAGCCGAACAGGTTCCGCGGGGTCTGCTGCTCCCGGGATGTGGAGGAGGTGCGGCCGAATCCGAGCTGGGACCAGCGGACGCGTACCCGGCCGAATCCGATCCGGGCCAGGTTGCGGATGGCGTGGACCGCCACCTGCGGATCGTCGGCGCAGGCCTGGATGATGATGTCGCCGCCGCTTCGGTTCGGCTGCAGGTCATCCCCCGGGAAGTGCGGCAGGTCGATCAGGGCTTCGGGGCGGCGGCCGGCCAGGCCAAACCGTGCTGTGCCGTCCTTCTCGAAGAGCCCGGCGCCGAAACCGAACGTCACGGTGAGCTTGCCGGCGCTCAGGCCCAGGGCCTCGCCGGTGTCCTCAGGCGGTGCGTCGTACGGGCCGTTCACGGCCCCGGTGGTGCCTGTTTCCCGGCCCTGGGTCATCGCCTCGGCCGCGGCCGTCCAGTCCTTGAGGAGCTGGATGAGGGCAGCGCGGTCCTCGGTGATGACGTCGAAGGCGGCCAAGTGCACGCGGTCCTGCGCGGCAGTGGTGATACCGGCCTGGGTTGCGCCGTGGAACGGCATAGTGTCCCCGGTGCCCGCCTGGGCGGGGTCGGCAACGGCTGCAAGGGTGTCCTGGCTGAGCAGCCCGGCGGCGAGGCCGGCGAGGGCGCCAGCACCACCGACGCCCGCCAGGGAGAGCAATCCCCGCCGCGCCGGCGTCGTGCGCGCCACCCCCGAACGGGCAACCGGTCACAACACAACAGCCGCGGTGAGGTGGGACAGCGGCTCGCCGAGGGCGTCGACCAGGGCGGCGAGCTTCTGGACCTGGTCCGGGCTCAGCTCGTTGTAGTAGACAAAGCCTTCGCCGCGGGCGTGCTGCTTCAGTTCGGCCTGGAGGGCGGCGAACTTCGTATCCAGGGACGTGGCGAGCACCGGGTTCTTCTGGTCCAGGACGGGACGGAGGTTCTCGAACGCGATCCGGGCGCCGTCAACGTTGGCCTGGAAGTCCCAAAGGTCGGTGTGGGACCAGATCTCTTCCTCGCCGGTGAGCTTGCCGGTGGCTACCTCGTCGAGGAGTTCCTTGGCCCCGTTGCCCAGCTTGTCCGCAGTGAGTTCGACGGTCCGGGTGCGGCTGGCCAGGTCCTCGGTGTCCGCCACCAGCTGCGCTGCCAGTGCTTCGCGTTCGGGGGCGGTCAGTGCGGGGAAACCTGCCGGTGGGAAGAGGTCCTTTTCGGCCCGGTGCCAGCCGGTCCACTCCTCGCCAGGGGCAAGGTCGGCTTCGCGGCCGTCAAGCTTGGGGTCGAGGTCGCCGAAGGATTCGGCAACAGGTTCGATCCGCTCCCAGTGCATGCGGGTGCCGGCGTAGAGTTCACGGGCCTTGGCGGCGTCTCCAGCGGCGTAGGCCGTGGCGAATTCCTTGGTACCGGTGACCAATTGCTCGGTCTGGTCCTTGACGTAGGACGCGTAGTGGGCGGTGCCCTGGTCCGTG